>CAYUEJ010000098.1:0-6160 GCA_964442565.1 uncultured Candidatus Epulonipiscium sp. | reverse complement strand
TTTGCCAGACCATGGTTATGGAAGATAGAAAAGTACATCAGCTTAAAATTTACCCCTGGGATTACTGACAAATGGATAAGAACTAAAATGGCTTTATTATCTGGTGCAGACTTAGTTATTGAACTGCCGACTCCATATGCCATTGCAAGTGCAGAGTTCTTTGCTAAGGCTAGTGTTTCTCTTTTGCATCATACAGGTATTGTAAACTACATTAACTTTGGGAGTGAAAGTAATAATATCCCGCTCCTTAAGGATATTTCCAAAATTTTAGTAGAGGAACCTTATATATTTAAAAACTTATTAAAAGATAATCTTGATATAGGAGTAAGCTTTCCTAGGGCTAGATCTAAAGCCCTTATAGATTATTGCCATCTTCAGCAGGATTTATCCAATTATTTGGACGAAATTAAAGAAATAATTCAAACACCTAATAATATACTTGGTATTGAATATCTAAAGGCACTAAGTACACTAGACTCTAATATAATTCCTTCTACCATCTTGCGTAAGGGCTCAAGCTATCACCAAAAACAACTTAGTGGTGAACTTTCATCTGCAACAGCTATACGCAGTTCCATATATAGCGGAAACCCCAAGGATGCTGCCTCATCTATGCCTGCTAGTAGCTACGAGCTTTTAGATAATATACATGAAAAGGATTTATCCTCCTTCCTGTCATACAGGTTGTTATTTTCCTCGCCCAATGACCTTAGAAAAATTATGGGTATTACAGAAGGATTAGAAAACAGAATATTAAGGGCTTTTTCTAAAACACAAGATTTTGAAGAAATGGTTCTCCTAATTAAATCTAAGCGTTTTACGCAAACAAGCATACAACGAATCTTAATTAATATTATTTTGCAAATTAGCAAAGATGATTTTAAGCAATTTGAAGAAAAAGGTGGTCCCCAGTATATAAGGGTATTAGGCTTTAAGCGTTCTTCACAAGGACTTCTTACAAAGCTAAAGGATAATGCCAGTCTCCCACTTATTATGAACGTTGCTAAAGATTATAATAGCCTTTCCCCACTAGCTAGGAAAATGTTTGATATTGAAATTCGTAGTACTAACCTATACGAAACCTTAGAATCTTCTAGTCATTTAATTAATAAAGATTATACCCACCCCCTTGTTATAGTATAACAAGGGTATTTTTTCCAGCCCTTGTACATATTAATAGACAAGGTGAAAAGGGGGTATCTTATGATAAAAAAATCAAGTTTATATATTCTTCCACTTATTAGCATAGTCTTTATACTTGCATTACTGTTTCAACCATCACTATCAATATCTGCAGCTAAAATTGGGCTACTTTTATGGTTTAATACGGTGCTACCGTCCTTATTACCCTTTATAATTGCTGCTAACATCCTCATGGCATCTGGTAGTGTTTATTTTTTCGAGAGATTATTTGAACCTATTATGAAGCCCTTATTTAATGTGCCGGGTTGCTGTGCCTTCCCATGGATTATAGGGCTCATATCTGGCTATCCTATGGGAGCCAAAATAGCTGCAGAGCTCTATGAAAACAAACAAATTACTGAAATTGAGCTTCAGCGATTACTAAGTTTTTGTAATAATAGTGGACCTTTTTTTATAATAGGTGCTGTTGGAATTGGTATGTTTTCCAGCCCCAAGGTAGGATACATATTACTAATCATTCACATTGTTTCATCTATATTAGTTGGTATTTTATTTCGTTTTTATAAATACAAAAGTAACTATACATTAAATACCCACAAAAACATCTTTATTCCCGCTCCATCAATAGGAGAGGTTCTAGGACAAAGCATTACAAATTCTATGGATGTTATAGTTCAAATTGGTGGTTATATTATTATTTTTTCTGTTATAGGGGCACTTCTTAAGGATACACTAGCTGTTAATAGGCTTGCTGATACTTTATATTATGTATTTAGGCCCCTAGGGATGACAAGGAAACTAGCATTATCATGGATTATTGGATTTATTGAAATGTCTAACGGTGCTCATTTAGTTGCTAAAACTCCTGCCTTTGATAGGTTAAAGATTGCAATTATCAGCTTTATACTTGGCTGGGGTGGCTTATCTATACAGGCACAAAGTCTAAACTTCACAAAAAAAACAGCAATAAAAACGCCATTATACTTATTATCTAAGTTTCTACATGGCGCTATTGCCTTTGCTTTAACTATTTTATTTTTACCTTAACCTTACTTTAACTTTAAAGGCAATCCGCAAGAAACCAAATAAACCTCATCAGAAAGCCTAGCTAGCTCCTGATTGATTCTTCCGGCTATATCTCTAAAAATACGACCAAGTTTATACTCTGGCACTAACCCATATCCTACTTCATTAGTTACTAAAATAAGGTTCTTTTCCCTATCCCTAACTTCTTTAAGAAACTTCTTGAATTCATTTGCAATATTTTTTTCTAACCCTTCAATCTCGGCTAAAGTAAGGTCTTCTACCTTGATTTTCTCATCAAACATTAGGTTAGTTACCATTACAGTTACACATTCTAATATAATATCCGTCTTAGATGTATTTGATATAACCTTATCAAGATCCTTATATGCCTCGGCTGTTTCCCAGCTTTGATTCCTACTTTTTTTGTGTTGCTCAATACGTTTTTGCATCTCTTCATCTGTTACTATGGCAGTAGCTATGTATAGTACATCATCATTCCCCTTATACAAACTCTCAGCATAAGTACTCTTCCCACTCCTACTACCACCCGTAACTAAAGTAATTCTAGAAGACATAGTATCCTCCTTTGCTTTATAATACCTTGTGGTAGGTGATACCTATTTATATAATTATGCAATATATTACCAGCATAACTACAGTAGTTAATTCCTGAAGGGCCCCAAATGTGTCACCTGTGACCCCTTCTATTTTAGAATAGCATAAAACATAAAACAAAATAGATACGATAACCCCTGCAAATAGTAATATTAAGCTTGATAATAATGTAACAATGATGCTTCCAATAAGTAGGCTATAAACAATACTTATAATCAGTACTATGATGCTCATATTCCCCACAAATAGATTGCCAGAACCTTCTGCCTTAGCAGGTTTCCCCCATCTTCCAGTTAAGATTACAAATAATTTACTAAACATAATAGCCACTAATAATACTTCAAAAGCATCTTTGGTAATTAAATATTCTATAGCACTATATTGTAAAAGCATATTAGCTATAATGGCAGATATTGCAAAAGTACCAACATGGCTATCTTTCATTATCTCTATAATTCTATGTTTGTCTTTTGTAAAGGCAAAGAAACCGTCAAAGGTATCACCAAGACCATCTATATGAAGGGCACCCGTAATAATTATTGGGATTAAAGTTGCAATAATAGCCACTATAGAACTTGGTAAAATCTCCTTAAGCAAATATATAAAGCCATACTGCATTACTCCTATTAAAAATCCTATAAGAGGTAAGAAAACTATGCCCCGCCTAAAGTTCTCTTGATTACAAGGTAAGTTTCTTTTAATAGGTATCCTTGTAAAAAACTGAATCATAAGTAGAAAGTCACTCAAAATACTTTTCATTACCACTCTCCCTTATTCATTCCATCTATAAATAAATTCCCATATTCATACTTAATAATATTAATCATCCCATTATGACAAGTAAAATTCCAAAATAAGTCTAAGTTGTTTTGGAGTATATAACAATATATGGACTTAATTACACCTGAATGGGTTATAATAAGTGTATTTTCATTAGTAGATTTTAAAATCTCCTGAAAAAAAGAAATCACCCTATCATAAAACTGGATAAAAGATTCCCCACCTGGTGGGCAAAAACTTTTCCAGTCATTAGCCCACTCTTTAGCTTCATCTGGGTATAAGCCACTTATCTCTTCATAGGTTCTCCCCTCGAACTCACCAAAGCTAAGCTCTGATAAGCGGCTATCTATCTGCACCTTATTATATAAGTTATCCCCGCACACTTTTAGACTCTCTAAAGCTCTTGAAGCCGGGGCTACTATAGATACTATCAAATTCTTTATCACTTAGTGATGGTATTAGTTTTTCGATTTGACTTATCCCTTTTTTGTTTAAAGGAATATCCAAACTTCCATAGTACCTTCGTTCTTTATTAGAATCTGTTTGTCCATGCCTTATTATGTAGATATTCATAATATCTATTCTTCATCCTCATATTCATATTCTTCTTGGGTTGGCCTTACAACGCCCTTAAGCTCTTGCCTATTAGCGTATACAGTCCTAATAATCTCGCTAATATCTGTTTGAAATGTTGATGCCTCTTGATGGACTATGTCCAAAGTATCTTTTAACTTACGTTCTAAATCCTTCATAATGGCATCGGCATATTCTACAGCCCCAAGGTGCATTTCTCTAGCATCATTACGGGCAGCTTTTAATATTCCTTGTGCCTGCTCCTCAGCAAATTTTGTAATTTCATGCCCTCTAACCATGCGGTCTACAGTCTCATGGGCCTCTTCAATAAGTATATCTGCTTCTGCCTGGGCCTTGGATAGGATTTTAGTCCTATCTTCTACAACCCACCTTGATTGTTGTATTTCGTTTGGCAATCTAAGTCGAATATCTTTAATGATGTCAAACATTTCTTCTTTATCAACTACCACCCTGGCAGATAAAAATGCTTGTTTGCTATCTTCTAATATATCTTCCATTAAATCTAACATGGCATTAATCTCATTTACTCTTGGATTATCTTCCATTTTATTTATCCTCCTTGTATTTTTCTAGTATTTGCCTAGCTACTACATCTGGTACAAAGTCATTAATACCTCCCCCAAATTTCGCAACTTCCTTAACTGCGCTAGAGCTTAAAAATGAATATTTAACGTCTGTAACTAAAAAAATCGTCTCAATGTCTGAATATAGCTGTTTATTCATTTGAGCCATTTGAAATTCATATTCAAAATCTGTAAGTGCCCTAAGTCCCCTAATAATTAAGTTTGCATTTTTCTCCTTTGCAAAATCAACTAATAAACCTGAGAAGCATTCTATCTCTAGATTTTTTATATCTGAGCAGGACCTTTGAAGAAGTTCTATCCTTTCTTCTTCTGAAAAAAGAGAGTTCTTATTCGTATTTCTTAATATAGCTACTATTAATGTATCCACAACTTTTGCAGATCTTCTAATAATGTCTATATGCCCATTTGTGACAGGATCAAAGCTTCCTGGGTAAATTCCTATTTTCATTAAATTTCTACTCCTTTTAAAAAACTAATCGTGGTAGCACCGTAATTTTTTTCTCTCCATAAATGCAAATCTTTAATATCATTTATTTTATAGCCAGTAGGCCCCTCAATGATAAGATACCCCCCTGACCTTAACAAATTATTTTCTATAATATGTAAAAGGGTAGTATTAATAATATCTATATTATACGGTGGATCCATAAAAATAACATCATATTTTTTGTTTTTATTTCCCAATTGATTTAAGGCTCTTTCAACATCCATGTTAAGTAGCGTTGACTCATTATTAAACTTTGTTTTATTAATATTTTCCTGTAAGCATTTAAGGGCCGTTTTGGAATTTTCTATAAATGTGCTATCTTTAGCACCCCTACTTAGGGCCTCAATTCCAATAGCACCTGAACCACTAAATATATCAAGAAAAGAAGCATCATATAAATCCTGGTTAATCATATTAAACAATGATTCTTTTATTCTATCTGTAGTTGGCCTTGTCTCAAGGCCTTCAGGTCCTAATAATTTTGTCCCCCTGGCCTTGCCTGTAATTACCCTCATAAATATATTCTCCTTAATTTAATCAATTTAATATGATTATAACAAAATGCCGACTTAATAACAATTAAAATACCAAAAAGGATGACAATATGTCATCCTTTTTGGTATTTCTAGTAATTATTATTAAAGAAAATTATTGTCCACCCATTTGACCCATTTGAGCTGCAATCATTTTCTTAACCATAGCTCCACCAACTGATCCAGCTTGTTTAGATGTTAGATCGCCATTATATCCTTGTTTTAAAGGTACTCCAACTTCATTAGCTGTTTCAAATTTAAACTGCTCCATAGCTGGTGATTTTCTACTTGCGTTATTACTTTGTGTTGTCATATCGTATTGAATGTTTTCATTTGGGTTCTGCATATAATTGCCTCCTTATAATGTGTATAGGTCCTTTTATATTGTACCTAATTTT
>CAYUEJ010000097.1:6019-6318 GCA_964442565.1 uncultured Candidatus Epulonipiscium sp. | reverse complement strand
TGAGTAGTCTCAACTTCTATGGACATATCACCAGCATAACACTCTTTCCCTTCATAACTACCAGTTACTTGCATACCCAAAGGGCTAAGCGTTATTTGTTCAAAAAGGTGGCCCTCAACAGGGGTATCATTCTTCCAGACACGTATACTTGCCGTAGAATCATTTAGATTTGCCCTTACATTCCACTTCCCTTCCACACCAGTAGAAACCTGTAGGTTCCAACTGATTCAATCACATCCCTAAAAGAAGGATTGAATTTCTCTATAAACCAATCAAACTTCCCCATCACCCCTGCCGCT
>CAYUEJ010000097.1:0-6007 GCA_964442565.1 uncultured Candidatus Epulonipiscium sp. | reverse complement strand
CCACAATCATGGACATAACCATAGCTACAGCTATAGTCCTTGGCCAAAATCTGTGTTGTTCACATATTCACCCCCTCATTTTCAAGCAACTATACCCTTATAACAATTCTGGTGTTTGTTTTGTGACGTTTTTTCTAAATAATTATGCTTAAAAAGGAGATGGCATCTCTAAAGACACCATCTCCTTTTAGTTACCTTAATTAATATTCCACTCTCCCATAGGAAAATCCCACTCTCCAAAAAACTCACTCTCATGCACTATTGCTGAAAATGGTTCTGAAATAAATGCCAATATTCGTTGTAATACTAAATTAAAATCTACATCCATTTGGATTGTATTTTTAGCGAATATCTCCCACCTTCTAATAATCTGATCATCTTCAAACAGCTTGCTTACTTGCTCCAGGGTGTGCCTTTCATAGATTCTCCCTCGGTTATTAAGCGTTTGAAATATAGCCTCTTGTAATCTTCTCCCATCAAAAGTATAATGATTTGCTAAATAATATATATCATAAAAATCTTTCATCCTACTATTAAGTCCCATTCTATCTATTATTGCATCCCATTTTTCAGCTATTGTTGACTCTAGTGAGTATGTTAGTATTTCTGGCCTCGTATAGTCCTCTAATTGAACTGTTAGTTCTCTTACTTCTGCCCTCGGGGTAATTACATCCCCAACTCCAAAATCAATATCAAATGGCGTCTTAGTATTTCCAAGAATACCTATCATTTTCACTCTTGCACCATGATATTGTTTATGCTCCGTAATAGATTGAATACCTTTAGTTCTAAAACTCAAGAAACTATAATCTGTCTCTATATTAATAATATTATTGACCATTTCTAAAACTTGTTGATTTTCATTTGACTGATTTCTCATAAGAAAATCTATATCCATAGTAGGCCTGCCCTCAAAATCTGTTATCATCAAAAGAAGCAACCCACCTTTTAAAATTAGGTTTTCTTTATACTTTGAGTTACTTACCCTTCTTAAAAATTCCTCTTGGCAAAATAACTGTAAAACTAACTGGAATGATAATCCCGATTTTCTCGCTTTATGCTTTAGTCTTTGTAATGTTGAATTTTCCAGCATCCTCATAGCCACATCCCTATCATTGTATTAACCTTTTTATCGACCCTTAACTGTTTTGCATATTCCATTAGGTTTGAAATATTCTTATTTGTATCATTAACATAACTTTGAATTGCCTGATTTACTAACTCTTTATCTATCTTATTGGAGTATCTAACCACATCACATATTGTCCTATCCCTATCAAATATTTTAATCTCTTCATCCTCATAAATATCCTGAGTTTTCCCAATATCAATATATCGTTCAGTGATATAGTATGGTTTCACTTTAGGGTAGGCTATATTAAATCTGAGCCTTGCACTCCCCCTAATAACCGCAAGATGCCATTCATTAGGCGTCCTATCAATATAATCATATATATAAAGTGCCGAATTAAGATATATTACAGCATCAGGAAAAAGCTTTGTTATTATTACAATATCCGGGACAAATTCATCTTTTTGCCATTCATAATAACCCCTTTTTATTCTTACAATTTTACCTTCATCCATAAGATTATTGAGTATCGTGTGATGATAACCTGCTTCCTGAAATTCAGATGTTTTTATAATGCCATTATGCAAGTCAAAAACCCTTTTGTATCTATTATATTCCTCCATGCACAACTATCTCCTTTTCAGCCCATAAGTGTACACTTCTGATTTAATTATACCTTAAATTTAAAAGTCAGTCAAGCAAAAGTACATCCACTCCCTAGGTAATATCTCAGCTCCCTACCCATTCATCAGCCGAATACAGATATAGATAACTCTCCCTAACCTTCTTCCCTGTAATATCCTCAATAGCCTTCTTATAAATCTCAATCTGTTTTGTATATCTTTCTTTAATTTCTTTAATCGCAGTTTCCCTTTTTATACCCGTTGGCACATAGTCCGTCTTGTAATCCACGAGAACATACCCATCATCTTCCTCGAAGAAACAGTCTATTACCCCTTGCACCATAATTTCCTCTTCATACGACGCTTCTTTAAAGGCCGGCACAATCTCCTTAGCATTCATTAGGAATACAAACTGCTGCTCTTTGAATAGTTCTTGGGATTTTTTCATCCTAGATACTATCGGACTATTTGCAAACTCTATTAATTTATCTAAATCAATAACATCTAAAACCGCACTTTCTACTTTACCCTTTAAAATCATTGCTTTAATTTGCTCATCAATGGCTTTTATATCATCACACTTATCTAACTCAAGATGTTGCAATACATTATGAATCATAGTTCCTCTTTGGGTAGGCGTAATCTTCTGCTTTTTTTCCATAAATGAGGGACGATTTGATGGTCTATCTTTTGCATAGGCCACCACCTGAGTATCTTCATCATGTTCCGACCATCTTCGCTTAATCTCACTTACGCTCATCTTTACTGGAAGTTTTGTAGCTTCCTTAAATTCATATTCCCAATTAAGCCTGGTTTTTATTTGCTCCTTATAGTCACTATACACTACATCTGTATCCCAATTAAAGAGCTCTTCTTTTTTGGTTAGTATTTCATCCTGCCCTGTTTCCCTAGGAACTGATATTTGTGATTTATCCCATAGATGGAATGCCCATTTGGATTTTTCATCTTCTATTATATAGCCCTTATCTCCGCCTTGAATCTTTTGCCTAAGCCCCTTAGCATCTGGATGGCTCATAAAGGACATCCCTATCCAGTCAAGATAGCAGTTAACGTTCATTGCTGCATATGTTCCAACAGGTGTTACTTCTCTTTTTAGATTCTGTCCCCAACCCTTTATGGTTTTCTCAAAGTTATCCACACTACCTGTTAATATTAGTTTTTCCTTGGCCCGTGTTAGGGCAACATATAGAACCCTCATCTCTTCGGAGATATTTTCTGATTTTATTTGCTGCCTAATAGCTATGCGAGGCAATGTATTATAAACTACCCTATCCTCCACATCTATATGCTTAGCTCCTAGGCCATATTCTTGGTGAAATAATAGGGGTTTACTTAGATCCCTCTCATTAAACTTTTTATCAGTTGTACATAAAAACACAACAGGAAACTCAAGTCCTTTACTCTTATGGATACTCATTATTCTAACTAGATTTTCATTTTCACCAACTGTTTTTGCCTCCGCAAAGTCACCTGATGTTTTTTGTATACGGTCTATATAGTTCATAAAGTTAAACAAACCTGTAAAGCTACTTGCCTCAAACTCAGCTGCATGTTTTTTTAGAATTCTTAGGTTGGCTTGTTTTTGGGGCCCTGTAGCTAACATGCCTACATACTGATAATAGCCAGTATCTATAAATAGTTTTGATATTAGCTCGTCCATAGCAAAATTAATTGCCCACATCCTATATTTCTTTAGTTTGCTCATAAAAACCTTTAGTTTTTGTAAAAGTTCATCACTTTCATTTTCTATGGCTTCTGTTTGGTCTATATAACCCTCAAGTGATTCATAATAAGAACCGTATTTTTGTGACTGTCTAATGATAGCTAATTCATCTAAGCTTAGGCCTACTATTGGTGAGCGTAGTACTGTTAGTAATGGTATATCCTGTATAGGATTGTCAATAATGCTAAGTAGCGCAAGTATAGTCTGTATTTCTATAGTCTCAAAATAACCCGTTGCAACGTCGGCAAAAGCCCCTATTCCGAGATCTAAAAGCGCGTCCACATAGTTTTGAGCTGCATTTACAGTAGTCCGAAGCAGTATTACAATATCTTTAGCTTCTATCTTACGGTAGCCACTAGACTTTCTATCATACACATGAGTCGGGGATTTTTCACCATCTAGCATCTTTTTTATCATATCAGCTACAAGTATTGTTTCAAGTTCTCTTTTATTAAGTTCATTTAAATAATCATCAATTTCTTCATTACCAGTATCATCTTCAGCCGAGATTATATGCAGCTCTATAGGCCCACCTGCTTCTACTTCCTTATCCTCAGGTTCAGGGTAAGTAGTACCTGTATAAAGTGCTGCACTTTCATCATACTCAACTTCCCCCACCTTTCGGCTCATTACCTGGTCAAAAATAAAGTTAATTCCATCTAGGACATTCCCCCTGCTTCGGAAGTTTTTAGCAAGGTCAATGTAAGTTTGTTTTCCTAAATCTTCTTTGTCATGATATTTTTCGTATTTGTCATGCTTGTCTATAAACAGCTGAGGATTTGCAAGTCTAAACCTGTAAATACTTTGCTTTATATCGCCTACCATAAACCTATTTGTATCATTCTTTGAAATTACTTTTAGCATGTTTTCCTGAACTATATTACTATCTTGATACTCGTCTATATAGATTTCATCATAAAACTCTTGCAGCTCTTTAGCTACAATTGAAGGGATAATATTATCATCCGTGCTATCCTTATCTATTAAAATATCCAGGCAGTAATGTTCAAGATCATTATAATCTACTATAGATTTTGAAGCCTTCACTTCCTGGTACTTTTGGCTAAATACGTCTACAACTTCCACCAGCATCTTCATTACCCTTGATGTATGGCCTATGTCTTGTAATAGCTCATCTTCTGGGCGAAACTCAAAGTCTTTTTTAATTGAGTCAACTATTTTTTTAACACCATCGTTTCTAAGACTTTGAACTTCATCTTTAAGGTCAGGATCACATTCGTATTGCTTTCCAGCTAGCCTTTGAAATTTAATACCATTTATTTGCTGTGTTAAGTCCATAAGTGAATCTGATGATATGGCCTTTAACTGTTTTATATCACTTTCTATCATAGGCTCGTAATGCCCTGGCCCATTTGAAGATTTGCAAATATCTAGGGCATTATGCGCTGCCATTATAGCCCCATCTATTTTAGTTTCTATATCTTCACGTATTATAGATGCCCACTTTGTTTCATCTACTGATTTGTATTCCTTAGCAAGCTCCCCTGCTGCATCATTTAACCATCTTTGTGGCCAGGTTGTACTTTGGGAAAACTCATGCATTCCTAGAATCATTTCCTCTAGCTGCTTTGTGCTTTTGGGTGTCGTATAGGCATCTACTAGCTCCAAGAATTCCTGCCTCCCAGCATCAAAAAATTCCTCTAATATCTCTTCTAGGATTTCACCTTTGATAAGGTTAAGCTCCGCCTCATTCCCAATTCTAAAAGCCGGGTCTAAGTCTATCTGATGAAAGTAGTTACGTATTACCTTAAGACAAAATGAGTGAATGGTAGAGATTGACGAGCGCTGTAGTAGGTGGAGTTGTCTTTGAAGATGTATGCTTCCTGGGTCATCTTCTAATCTTTTAGAAATGGCATCTCCTATTCGTTCTTTCATCTCTAATGCTGCTGCATTTGTAAATGTTACAATGAGCATTCTATCTATATCTACAGGTTTTTCTTCATCGGATATTCTTTCAATTATTCTTTGAACAAGTACAGCTGTTTTACCTGATCCTGCTGCTGCAGAAACAAGTATATTTCTATCCCTTACATCTATAGCTGCCTGCTGCTCCAGTGTCCATTTAGTTGACATTATAGTCGCCCCCTTTCTTTTCACTTAGTTTCGCCCATATCTGGTCTTTCTTAAGTTTCTCAAGTTTTTCATATTCATTATCTTGTTGCTTGGTATCAAACTGGCAGATAGACAGGTATTTACAGTATTTGCATGGCTGTTTGTTATCTAGCTGATATGGCAAGGCGCTGACTTTACCGTCAAGTATTTCCTTACCTAGGTCCCTGATTGTATCTACAATATGCTTTCTTAGTAGCTCAAACTGCTCATTACTTGCAACTGATGAAGCTGCTGTAAAATCCCCATCTTTTTTGAGACTTGCTGGCATAACCTCTCCCTTAGCGTCTTCTTCTAATGCCCTTGCTATTTCTACATCATCTAGTAGTAGCCCTGATAATTTAAAGCTTTTCCTTCTTTCTTTCTCGATATCTTCCCTACTCATTCTAACCTTATATTCAATAATAGGGTTATCTATATGGAAATAAAACACACCAG
>CAYUEJ010000096.1:0-6326 GCA_964442565.1 uncultured Candidatus Epulonipiscium sp. | reverse complement strand
AAATATTTTTGCACAAAGCCGTAAGCTGTCCTATCTGCTAAAGTACCTATGGTTCCTGCTTTAAATACATGGGAACTCCCAAAAAGTTCTTCTGTATAAGCATGGGCACGTGCTTGATATTCCCCTGAGAAGTTAAGGTCAATATCTGGCTCCTTATCTCCATCAAAGCCAAGGAATGTTTCAAATGGTATATCATGCCCCTCCTTCATAAGCTTAGTTTCACATTTAGGACAGTTTTTATCTGGCATATCACATCCAGATGCCCCTGCAAAAGAGACGACAACATCTGAGTCAAAGTCTGAGTATTTACATTCCTTATTTGGACATATATAGTGTGGGGCTAGTGGATTTACTTCTGTAATCCCCGCCATTGTAGCAGCAAAAGATGATCCTACAGACCCCCTAGATCCAACCAAATATCCATCCTCCAAGGATTTCCAAACAAGTTTTTGTGAAATTATATATAATACGGCAAATCCATTTTGAATAATAGAATTGATTTCTCTATCTAATCTTTCTTGGACTGGATATGGTAATTCTTCACCATAAATTTCTTTTGCCCTATTATATGTAATGCTTACTAGCTTTTCTTCTGACCCTTCAAGGCTAGGCGGGAAGGTTGCTTCCGGGACAGGTATAATATGCTCTGTAGAGTCTGCTATTTTATTTGTATTAGTTACAACAACTTCATAAGCCTTATCCTCACCTAAATAAGAAAACTCCTCTAGCATTTCTTTTGTTGTTCTTAAATATAAAGGTGGCTGCTTATCTGCATCATCAAAGCCCTGCCCCTTCATAATAATCCTTCTAAATATTTCATCTTCAGGATCTAAAAAATGAGTATCACATGTTGCTACAACAGGTTTATTATACTTTTCACCTAAATCTACAATTTGCTTATTAATATTAATTAAGTTTTGCTCTGATTCAACTATTGCCTTATCAATCATAAACTGATTATTTTTAAGTGGCTGAATTTCAAGGTAGTCATAAAAGTCAACTATTTGTTCTATAGTATCCTCAGGATTATTTTGAAGTATAGCTTGGTATAATTCGCCAGCCTCACATGCACTCCCAAGTATCAAGCCTTCCCTATGCTTTAAAATCTCGCTCTTTGGAATCCTTGGTGTCCTGAAAAAGTAATCTATATGGGATTTAGTAATTAATCTGTATAAATTTTTAAGACCTTCTTGCGTTTTTGCTAAGATGATACCGTGGTATGGTTTTAACTGTTTAGCTTCTATTTTATCACTTACAAAGCTATTAATATCTTTTATATAATTAATGCCTTTATCAGTGAGCATTTGTATAAATATTATAAAAATCTCTGCGGTAGCCTTTGCATCATCTACTGCCCTATGATGGTTTTCAAGGCTAACTCCTAAATCCTCTGCAATAATATTTAATCTGTGCCTTCTTAGGTGGGGTAATAATGTTCTTGATAAACCAAGGGTATCAATAACACTGTTATGAATTATAATCCCCATCCCATCTGCAAAGTGTCTTATAAAGCTCATATCAAAACCCGAGTTATGGGCTACTAAACACGAGTCATCTGCAAAATCTAAAAACTCATACAAAACCTTATCTATAGGCGGGGCACCTTGCACCATCTCATCTGTAATGCCTGTTAGTTTAACTATCTTTTCCGGTATGCTAACACCTGGATTTACAAAAGATTGAAATTCATCAATTATTTCACCATTTTTTATCTTAACTGCGCCAATCTCGGTTATCTTATTTGAACCTGGCTTTAAACCGGTTGTTTCAATATCAAATATAACAAAAGTATCTTGGAGGGTTTGATTTTTAGGGCTTTGAACTACAGCGCCCAGATCATCAACAAGATATGCCTCTACTCCGTATATAATTTTGATGTTATTTTTCTTACCTGCAAAGGCAGCATCGGGAAAGGCTTGTACAACCCCATGGTCTGTAACAGCAACGGCCGTGTGCCCCCATTTAGCAGCCTGTTCTACCAGGTCCTTTACAGGGTGAGTAGCATCCATACTGCTCATTTGGGTGTGCATGTGTAGTTCCACCCGCTTATTGGGCTCATTATCCATTCGCCTTTTCTTAAAGTCGCCTATCTGCACAATATCCCTAGCCATAATAACCTGCTCACGCATATAACTATCAAACTCTACCCTACCTCTTACACGGAAGCAGTTACCTTTTTTGATGCGGCTTCCCACTTCTTCTTCAAATATATCCTTTTTTATAAAAAATTTCACTGTAAGAGAATTTGTGAGGTCTGTTATATCAAAGGAAACAATATATCTCTTGTTTTTTATCTCCCTAGCTTCTACTGCTATTATTTGCCCCTCGATAACTGCCTGTGTCACCTCATCATTAATTGCAGATATGGTCATAATTTCGTCTTTAATTGGCTTACCTATAACCTGAGGAGTAACCTTCTTACCTTCATTATTTGTGATTTCGATTTGTGGTCTGCTAAATGATAGGGCTAGGGTATTTTCGATAGCTTCTTCTAATAATTTTTCAGACTCGTTATGGGCAATGTCGCACAGTTCATTCCAATTTACCCTTAGATTTAAATTAGTTACATCACTAATAACCTGCTCAATCAGGGGTTTAAAGTTTCGTTTTCTTATATAAAAACAATGTGATTGTGTAATATTTATGGTTAGATTATTATCTTGGATTTCCCAATCGCACTCTTTTAAAATAGTTGAAGCTAAGGGGCTACCAATAGATGTCTTTGCTACAATACTATCCCAGGAATCAGTAATTATCTTGTTTACCTCACTAGACTTAAGCATGTCCGTGTTTTTTTTGGGGAGTATTAGTCTAACCTTTGAGCTTTCGATTCCACTTATAGAGTTACAAACTTCTTTTTGTAAGCCCCTTATAAAGTGGCTAGGTATATCTTCTTCACTCTCTAACACAATCTCCATTTCTTGTTTATGTTTGAGGATTTTTATATTATTAACAAATGTATTTTGAAATACTTCTTGTAGTTCTTGTCCCATATCTAAGTTTTGGAATACAGTTGTAAAACATACAGCTTCGTTCTTTAAAAGCATTAAAATCCTCCTTTGCTTACAGTAACTTTTTTATTTCTTTCATTAGTTCATCTAATAATTCTTCTTCTTTTACCTTCTTAACAATCTCGCCTTTTCTAAAGATTAAACCAGATCCATTACCTCCGGCTATTCCTATATCGGCTTCTTTTGCCTCACCTGGACCATTAACGGCACAGCCCATAACAGCTATTTTAATATGTTTATCAATATGCTCTGTTAAGCGCTCTACCTGCTCAGCTAAAGGGATAAGATCAACCTTAGTCCTGCCACATGTAGGGCAAGATATAATCTCTACCCCAAAGGTTCTTAGTCCTAGTGATTGTAAAATTTGCCTAGCACATTTTATCTCTTCTACTGGATCTGTTGTTAGGGAAACTCGAATAGTATCCCCTATTCCCTGGGATAAAATTGCCCCCAGGCCGACAGCAGATTTAATTGTCCCGCCATATAAAGTGCCTGCCTCTGTTATACCAACGTGGGTAGGGTAGTCGTATTTTTGTGAAAACAGCTCATATGCCTTTGTACAAAGTGGTACATTAGATGCCTTCATAGAAACTATAATATCCCTAAAATCAAGCCTTTCAAGTATCTCTATGTGCCTTGAGGCACTATCAACTAATGCCTCGGGTGTTACTCCTGCGTACTTTTCCAAAAGATCCTTCTCAAGTGAGCCACCATTAACACCAATTCTTATAGGTATACCTTTTGCTTTAGCAGCATTAACGACCTCTTTAACCCTGGATTCATCACCTATATTACCTGGATTTATCCTTAGCTTATCTACCCCATTCTCAATAGCAGCCAAAGCAAGTTTATAATCAAAATGTATATCTGCTACCAAAGGAATGGTAATCTGCTCTTTAATTTTAGAAATAGCCATTGCCGATTCCATATCCGGAACTGTTACCCTTACTATTTCACAACCTGCTTTTGTTAATGCGTCTATTTGGGCTACAGTTGCATCGACATTTTTAGTATTTGTATTTGTCATAGATTGAATAATGATTGGTGCCTTAGAACCAATCATTATATCTCCCACCATTACGCCCCGGGTGTGTTTTCTTTCAAATTTTATGCTCATAGCAGTACTCCTATCCTATCCCTCTTGTTATGTCGTTGTACATAACAAATAACATAAGTCCCATTATTAAAACAAATCCAAGGACATGAAAAAATCCCTCTATATTTGGGTCCACTGGTTTACCCCTAACGCCTTCTATGGCTGTAAATAATATTCTTCCACCATCAAGGGCTGGGAATGGGAATAAGTTAAAAACTCCTAAGTTAACTGAAATTAAGGCACCTAAGAAAAACATTTGTTGTACTGCAAACCATATACTTTCCTTAACACCCGCCTCCCAAACTTTAACACCCGCACTTATTACGCCAACAGGTCCTGCCAGCTCATTAGCTGATACCTTCCCAGTTAAGAGCATAACAAAGCCGTCTACGGTCATCTTAAGTAGGTTTATTGTTTCCATAAAAGAATTTTTTATTCCAGTAATTACATTCCCTTTTACAAGTTTAGCCGTAAAACCTACTAAGTATCTTTGCTCTTCTTCACTATACTGACGTTCTATATTCATTTTGATTTCTTGTCCATCACGGTTAATTGTAAATTCAACCTTGTTATCTATAGTCTCACCTAGGGCTTTAGTTATTTGCTGCATGTTTTTTGTCTTTAACCCATTCACACTAATAATTTTGTCATTTACCTGCATTCCAGCTTGCTCTGCTGGAAAACCTGGACTAATTACTGCTACAATATTTGACGCTTGCCCCTGAGCCATTACAATTGCAAACATTAATACTAATGCAAGTAAAAAGTTCATTAATGGCCCAGCAAATAATATTGATAACCTTTGGGCTACAGTTTTTGAACTTAGTGATCTTGAGTCTGCTAAGGTGCCATCTTCTTCCTGCATCATACAATACCCACCTATAGGCAAAATCCTAAATGAGTATAGGGTCTCACCCCATTGTTTTCCTATTATTTTTGGCCCCATTCCTATAGCAAACTCTTTGACTAAAACACCACTTCTTTTTGCCATAATAAAATGTCCAAACTCATGTGCTGTTACTATAACTGTAAATACTAATAGCACAATAGCTATCTTCATTACCATTGATATTACTTCCATGCATCAACCTTCTTTCTAGAATATTCCCTAGCCCACCTATCCGATTCTAATATCTCCTCTAGCGTAGGCTTGGTTATATATATGTGTGATTTCATTGTATCATGAATTAATTTTGGAATCTGTGTAAATGAAATTTCTCTATTTAAAAAAGCATCTACCGCAACCTCGTTAGCAGCATTAAGAACTGCTGGCATTGTTCCTCCTATTTTCATAGCCTCATAGGCATATTCTAAACAAGGGAACTTTATATTATTCGCGCTTTCAAAGGTTAGATTGTTATAAGTTGTAAAATCCACCCTTTCCATATCACTATCTTTACGTTCTGGATAATTAAGGGCGTACTGTATTGGACCTTTCATATCCGGGCTAGCTAACTGAGCAATAATATTAGCATCTTTAAATTCTACCATTGAATGAATAATGCTTTGAGGATGGATTATAACATCTATTTGCTCCAAATCTAGATTAAATAACCATTTAGCCTCAATAACCTCTAGCCCCTTATTCATCATGGTTGCTGAATCGATACTTATTTTCTTACCCATATCCCAATTAGGGTGCTTTAGGGCATCTTCTACAGTTACATTTTCTAAATCTTCCTTAGATTTTAGCCTAAAAGGTCCACCTGAAGCTGTTAGGATTATCCGGTGTATAGGTTCATTTTCATTACCACGTAAGCACTGGAATATTGCTGAGTGCTCACTATCTACAGGGTAGATTGAAACCCCATTTTCTATAGCCTTATTCATTACGATTTCACCTGCTGTTACTAGTGTTTCCTTGTTTGCTAGTGCAATATCTTTCCCACTTTCTATAGCTTTAATTGTAGGTATGAGGCCTATCATCCCAACTACGGAAGTTACAACTGTATCAATTTCAGCCAGTGTTGCTATAGTTATTAATCCATCCATACCGCTTAAGACTTCTAGGTCTATATTCTTATCTTCTAATCTTTTTTTAAGCTCTTTAGCTTTTTCTTCATTCATAACTGCTACCTTAGTAGGGCTAAAGGCTCTTATTTGCTCTTCTAACAAATCAATGTTTGTATTAGTTGTTAAGCCTTGTACAGATATGTTATCCATACTGGCAACAACCTCTAACGTTTGAGTGCCAACAGATCCTGTTGATCCTAAAATTG
>CAYUEJ010000095.1:0-6332 GCA_964442565.1 uncultured Candidatus Epulonipiscium sp. | reverse complement strand
CGCAACAGGTGGCTTAAAACTCCGCTCAAGTGGTCTTATCTGTCCGCCATATTCATAAGCGTCAAATAGGTTCTTTTCAGAGTTTGTTGGTAAACGGTAAACCATGAGTACTATTGACAAATTAACGCCACCATGATTGGTGGCGTTAATCAGATTTATTCAGCTTGCCCTGGTTTATGACACATCTCTGGCAGAGCAGGTGACCACGGCAATAGATTCTCTAAGAAATCTAAACTTTTGTCATCCATATGTTTTGGTATCTCTTCTAAAAGATACTTGAAGTAATCATAAGGTTTAAGATTATTAGCTTTTGCTGTTTCAGCAATGCTATAAATAATGGCACTTGCCTGAGCACCATTGATGGTATCAATCAGTTTCCAGTTGTTTCTGCCTATGCAGAATCCTCGGATTGTAGATTCCGTTGCGTTATTATCCATGGGGACACTGCCGTTGGTTAGGAATACACGGAGATATTTTTCTTGGTTAATGCAATAGGTGAATCCCTTACCTGTTTCGGATTGTGGCAGGATTTCATCCCTATGGGATTTTACCCATGCAAAGAAGGCCTCTACTAAGGGTTCTATAATCAGCTGACGCTGACTTAGCCTGTCCTCTGGTGAAAGCTGGGCAAGTCCTTTTTCAAGTTTAAAGATGGCTGCAATCTGCCTCAGGGCATCATGAGCAAGGGTGCCTTTTGCTTTTTCTTTTCCCAGAGTTTTAACAACTGTGGCAAAAGACCTGCGGGCATGAGACCAGCATCCAGCAATGGTTATTACAGGCACCCTTTTTTCCATTGCATGGTAGGCCGAGTAGCCATCACAGACTAATGCACCCTCATAACCCCGCAGAAATTCTTCCGGATGGGTAGAATGCCTGGTGCGCTGGTAGTTATAGAGTACAATAGGGCTTCCACCGTACATTTTCCCTGTACGATATACCCACATATAACTCTTAGTACCAGCAGACCTACCATCCTTTGAAACTTCTACGGGTGTTTCATCTGCTTGACATACATCGCATGTGAGAAGTTCCCTATGTAGCCGGTCATAAAGTAAAGATAAGTACCGCTCAGAACAGAGAATCGTCCAGTTGGCCATGATTTGGCGTCCTAGATTAACCCCATTTCGCTTGAATTCTTGCTCCATACGATAAAGGGGAATGGCATTCACATACTTTCCATTTAAGATGGCAGCTTCAAGTGATGGTGTAACAATGCTATTGCGCAAAAGACCTACAGGTCTTGGGGCTTTTACAATGGTTTCGTTATCTTTCCCACAATAGACTGCTACATGATGCTCTTCAACCTCAAAAACAGCCGGATGAAAAGCAAGCCGTCTATACACCTCATCAGGTAAACGACGCCAAGAATCACCAAATTTCTCCTGAAGCTGTGCTTCGGGAATGATGTGTTCAATTACCTTGACAGGAAGATTTTTAAGATCCTCATCACGTTTACCTTTTTGTTTAGATTTGCGTTTTTTAGAAGGCTCATCCTCCTCGTCAATGGTACAAACTTCTTCTATGACTGGTTCAATGACATATTTATCAACGATGAGTACCTCAGCTTCATTAAAAAGCATCATAAGTTGACCTTCCCAGTCAATCTTTTCTGTGGAACGTCCGAAGCGCTTTTGCCTACCTATGGCCATTTGTTCTATTAAGAGGTCCATCTTCTGATTCATCTCATTAAGCTGTTTTTCTTGCATATCGCACTGGGCCGTTAAAGATTCAGCCAACTGCTGCAATGAGATATACATCATAACGATGTCCTTTTTGGTCAATCTAGTCAGTTGTGATTGCGTCAATTTAG
Organism: uncultured Candidatus Epulonipiscium sp.; assembly: GCA_964442565.1. Classification (GTDB taxonomy): domain Bacteria; phylum Bacillota; class Clostridia; order Lachnospirales; family Cellulosilyticaceae; genus JAAYSX01. The sequence goes on along the minus strand of CAYUEJ010000095.1, from coordinate 4,522 downwards.
TATCCATAGGACAAAGATATCATAGTCCCATTAAAATGTATATATGAAAAGAAGGATTTCTTAAAGTTGTGGAAAACCTTAGGAATCCTTTTGTTTGAAGGGAAAACTTATCAACAGATTTCAGTTAAAGTGCATACTTTGGATAGGCTTTTTGTACCGCTCTTGGCTGGTCAATAGATAGACCTTCCGTTAGCCACCTGAACTGGCTAGGTGTAATGCTCCTGACTTCCGATTCATTACGTGGCCACTGGAAATTTCCATTTTCAAGCCTCTTATAAAGAAGGAGAAATCCATCCCCTTCCCAAACAAGTGCCTTAATACGATCTGTCCGCCGGCCACAAAAAAGAAATAATGTATTGCCAAAGGGATCTAGATTAAACTCTTGGGTAATAATACCTGCCAAACCATCAATGCCACGTCTTAGATCGGTGTACCCACAGGCGATGTAAATTTTATCAAAGCCTGTGGCATTATTCAGCATTGGATAACACCTTCAATACTGTAGCAAGTAATTCAGGTTGTACGTGATCGGTTAATTCAATGGCAGCTTTTCCAACACGTATGACCATAGATGGTCCAAACCCTGGTGCTCCTTGTTTATTAACTGCTGCTACAGGTGTAGTGGCTGGCAACTGCACAAACTTAGATTCCTGAGTCATCACTGGAAGTGATTCGCCTGCAATCTCTCTAATCTTTTTTTGCCAGTAATAGAACCGTTTTTCATCTACATCATTCAGTGCACACCAAGACCTTATAGATAAGCCACTTGCGTGACATTCTTTAATAATTGGGGCCCATTGAGATAATCGGTACTGGCGGGTTACTTCTCTTGTATTCATACGCAATCCTCCTTTTAGAGTTTTTAGAGTAAGCTCAAAAAAACCTAAAAAGCTAGAAGTGGAGTTTTTAAAGCTTGGCTTACTTAACTAATAAGGCTATTATTGCATAGTTTGTAGAATTAGAGAATGTACCCATGGTTTACCGTTTACCTTATAATTATTCTTTTCAAATAATTCAAGACCTTCTCTTCCATCCTCTGCTACATCAAATGTGTACCCTTCATATTTTAATTCTAATTCTAAAATTCTTAGTATCACTTTATCATCTTCTACAATCAATATATCTTTTGAACACATCTTTCATAGGCTCCCTTCAAAACAGTAAACAGCTATAATTAGCTGTATTTTACAGATGTTTCTTATTTTAGTATTTCCCTAATATTTTATTGTAATACTATTTATCTATGCACTTTATTAATCTGAGATTTTTTTCGTAAACGGTAAACCATGAGTACTATTGACAAATTAACGCCACCATGAATGGTGGCGTTAATCAGATTTATTCAGCTTGCACTGGTTTATGGCATGCCTCTGGTAGGGCAGGTGACCAAGGTAATAGGTCTTCTAGGAAATCTAAGTTTTTATCATCCATATGCTTTGGTATCTCTTCCAAAAGATATTTGAAGTAATCATAAGGTTTAAGATGATTAGCTTTTGCCGTTTCAGCAATGCTATAAATAATGGCACTTGCCTGAGCACCATTGATAGTATCAATCAGTTTCCAGTTGTTTCTGCCTATGCAGAATCCTCGGATTGTAGATTCCGTTGCGTTATTATCCATGGGGACACTGCCGTTGGTTAGGAATACACGGAGATATTTTTCTTGGTTAATGCAATAGGTGAATCCCTTACCTGTTTCGGATTGTGGCAGGATTTCATCCCTATGGGATTTTACCCATGCAAAGAAGGCCTCTACTAAGGGTTCTATAATCAGCTGACGCTGACTTAGCCTGTCCTCTGGTGAAAGCTGGGCAAGTCCTTTTTCAAGTTTAAAGATGGCTGCAATCTGCCTCAGGGCATCATGAGCAAGGGTGCCTTTTGCTTTTTCTTTTCCCAGAGTTTTAACAACTGTGGCAAAAGACCTGCGGGCATGAGACCAGCATCCAGCAATGGTTATTACAGGCACCCTTTTTTCCATTGCATGGTAGGCCGAGTAGCCATCACAGACTAATGCACCCTCATAACCCCGCAGAAATTCTTCCGGATGGGTAGAATGCCTGGTGCGCTGGTAGTTATAGAGTACAATAGGGCTTCCACCGTACATTTTCCCTGTACGATATACCCACATATAACTCTTAGTACCAGCAGACCTACCATCCTTTGAAACTTCTACGGGTGTTTCATCTGCTTGACATACATCGCATGTGAGAAGTTCCCTATGTAGCCGGTCATAAAGTAAAGATAAGTACCGCTCAGAACAGAGAATCGTCCAGTTGGCCATGATTTGGCGTCCTAGATTAACCCCATTTCGCTTGAATTCTTGCTCCATACGATAAAGGGGAATGGCATTCACATACTTTCCATTTAAGATGGCAGCTTCAAGTGATGGTGTAACAATGCTATTGCGCAAAAGACCTACAGGTCTTGGGGCTTTTACAATGGTTTCGTTATCTTTCCCACAATAGACTGCTACATGATGCTCTTCAACCTCAAAAACAGCCGGATGAAAAGCAAGCCGTCTATACACCTCATCAGGTAAACGACGCCAAGAATCACCAAATTTCTCCTGAAGCTGTGCTTCGGGAATGATGTGTTCAATTACCTTGACAGGAAGATTTTTAAGATCCTCATCACGTTTACCTTTTTGTTTAGATTTGCGTTTTTTAGAAGGCTCATCCTCCTCGTCAATGGTACAAACTTCTTCTATGACTGGTTCAATGACATATTTATCAACGATGAGTACCTCAGCTTCATTAAAAAGCATCATAAGTTGACCTTCCCAGTCAATCTTTTCTGTGGAACGTCCGAAGCGCTTTTGCCTACCTATGGCCATTTGTTCTATTAAGAGGTCCATCTTCTGATTCATCTCATTAAGCTGTTTTTCTTGCATATCGCACTGGGCCGTTAAAGATTCAGCCAACTGCTGCAATGAGATATACATCATAACGATGTCCTTTTTGGTCAATCTAGTCAGTTGTGATTGCGTCAATTTAGTATCCATAGGACAAAGATATCATAGTCCCATTAAAATGTATATATGAAAAGAAGGATTTCTTAAAGTTGTGGAAAACCTTAGGAATCCTTTTGTTTGAAGGGAAAACTTATCAACAGATTTCAGTTAAAGTGCATACTTTGGATAGGCTTTTTGTACCGCTCTTGGCTGGTCAATAGATAGACCTTCCGTTAGCCACCTGAACTGGCTAGGTGTAATGCTCCTGACTTCCGATTCATTACGTGGCCACTGGAAATTTCCATTTTCAAGCCTCTTATAAAGAAGGAGAAATCCATCCCCTTCCCAAACAAGTGCCTTAATACGATCTGTCCGCCGGCCACAAAAAAGAAATAATGTATTGCCAAAGGGATCTAGATTAAACTCTTGGGTAATAATACCTGCCAAACCATCAATGCCACGTCTTAGATCGGTGTACCCACAGGCGATGTAAATTTTATCAAAGCCTGTGGCATTATTCAGCATTGGATAACACCTTCAATACTGTAGCAAGTAATTCAGGTTGTACGTGATCGGTTAATTCAATGGCAGCTTTTCCAACACGTATGACCATAGATGGTCCAAACCCTGGTGCTCCTTGTTTATTAACTGCTGCTACAGGTGTAGTGGCTGGCAACTGCACAAACTTAGATTCCTGAGTCATCACTGGAAGTGATTCGCCTGCAATCTCTCTAATCTTTTTTTGCCAGTAATAGAACCGTTTTTCATCTACATCATTCAGTGCACACCAAGACCTTATAGATAAGCCACTTGCGTGACATTCTTTAATAATTGGGGCCCATTGAGATAATCGGTACTGGCGGGTTACTTCTCTTGTATTCATACGCAATCCTCCTTTTAGAGTTTTTAGAGTAAGCTCAAAAAAACCTAAAAAGCTAGAAGTGGAGTTTTTAAAGCTTGGCTTACTTAACTAATAAGGCTATTATTGCATAGTTTGTAGAATTAGAGAATGTACCCATGGTTTACCGTTTACCTTATAATTATTCTTTTCAAATAATTCAAGACCTTCTCTTCCATCCTCTGCTACATCAAATGTGTACCCTTCATATTTTAATTCTAATTCTAAAATTCTTAGTATCACTTTATCATCTTCTACAATCAATATATCTTTTGAACACATCTTTCATAGGCTCCCTTCAAAACAGTAAACAGCTATAATTAGCTGTATTTTACAGATGTTTCTTATTTTAGTATTTCCCTAATATTTTATTGTAATACTATTTATCTATGCACTTTATTAATCTGAGATTTTTTTCGTAAACGGTAAACCATGAGTACTATTGACAAATTAACGCCACCATGAATGGTGGCGTTAATCAGATTTATTCAGCTTGCACTGGTTTATGGCATGCCTCTGGTAGGGCAGGTGACCAAGGTAATAGGTCTTCTAGGAAATCTAAGTTTTTATCATCCATATGCTTTGGTATCTCTTCCAAAAGATATTTGAAGTAATCATAAGGTTTAAGATGATTAGCTTTTGCCGTTTCAGCAATGCTATAAATAATGGCACTTG
>CAYUEJ010000094.1:1565-6459 GCA_964442565.1 uncultured Candidatus Epulonipiscium sp. | reverse complement strand
GATGCACCCACAGAAAGAGGAACCAAGCATGTTTTAGAAATGGTAGAAGCTGTTAGGCAAGGTTACGCTGGTACTATACTTTTTCTAATACAAATGACTGGGCCTGAGGTATTTAAGGCAAACAAAGAAATGGACAAAAACTTTGCAAAAGCCCTTAAATTCGCCAGGAATAATGGTGTACAAATACTTGCCTACGATTCTATTGTAAAAGAAAATGGCATATGCATTAACAGACCACTAAAAATAATAGATTCTAGTGATGAATTATTTTAAACCATTAAGCACATACTATTTATATAATGAGATATTAAAATTATTAGATAGAAGGAGTGAATGATTTATGAGATTATGCTTTGACTATGGACACGGTGGCAGGGATCTCGGGGCTTGTTACCAGGGGTGAAAAGAGTCTGATGCTGTTCCAAGTTTAGAAAGCGGTCTGCTATTAGCAGGCTGCTTTTATTCACTTATTGCATATATACTATATAGCATATATAATTGAATAAAAGGGAATATTGCGATTAGGAGGGTTATTTATGCAGCTTAACATAGAGCAAAAGAAAATCATACAAGCCAAACCAAGTGGTAACACCCTAGTTAAAGGTGTTGCAGGATCTGGTAAAACGACTGTTGCGGTTAACCGGATTCCATTTTTACTTAATCACTATTGTTTTGAAGAAGATGATAATATTTTAATGGTTACATATAATAAGCTATTGGTCAACTATATCAAACATATTTTCATGGGAATTAAAAAAGAAGAAGAATCTCAGCTATCCACATCCTTATTTGCAAAGGACTATAATAAACATTTAAATATTACTACAGCTGATGGCCTGATTTATCAATACTTCTTACAATATAATAAAAAAACAGGAAATACATCTAAAATACTTCCTGCAAAAGAACAATACACGATATTCGCTAAGTCTATCGCAGAAACAGCAAAAATACATGCAAATATAAGGCTTATAGATCAGAAATATCTTAAATTCCTACTAGATGAGATAGACTGGATAAAATCCTGTAATTATATGGAGCTTTCAGAGTACCAAAATGCTGATAGGGTAGGTAGAACTAGTAATAGTGAAGATGGTCCACAAAGGATTATGAAAAATTCTAGTACGAGGGCAGCAATCTACGACCTAATGCTTAGCTATAATAATTCATTGTCTAAGATGGGATATGTTGATTTTAAAGATATAGCTTTAATTGCTTATAATTATGCAAAAAACAACATAAAAGATAAATATACCCATATTATAATAGATGAGAGTCAAGACCTAACCCGGATGCAGATAGAATTTATTAATCTTTTATATAGGGATAAAGAACATTCAAGCATTATGTTTGTATGCGATACTGCGCAAAGTATATATCCACATTCCTGGCTTGTAAAAGGCCGAAGTTTTACCAGTGTAGGGTTTGATATGACGGGTAAGAGTAGCTCACTTACGAAAAATTACCGTACAACTACACAGATTGCAGAGGCTGCTTATAGTTTAATTGAAAAAGATGATAATATTATAGAAAATGAAAACTATGTTAAACCAGCGTTAATTGATCGTCAAGGAATATATCCAGTATGCCAATATTTTAACAATGAGTCTACTGAAGTGGATTTCATAATTAATGAGTTGAAATCGTATTTATTTGAGAATTACAAGAAAAAAGAAATCGCTATTATTGCCCGAACAAGCAATAAGTTGTATTCTATCCAAAAACATTTAAATTCAGCGGGAATCCCTAATGAGATGACTAGTGGTAGGAGTTCTAATTTTGACAAGGATAATCTTAAATTACTTACAATGCACTCAATTAAAGGATTAGAATTTAAAGTTGTTTTAATAGTGGGACTAGATGCTAATATTATTCCTTATTTAAGTTATCAGGATCTTAATGATGAAAGTTTGCAAGAGTCTATGGACCGGAAACTTTTATATGTCGGTATGACAAGGGCTAATGAGTTGCTATATCTAACCACAAGTTCAAGGCCTTCGAAGTTCCTAACTGATATTAATAATAAGTATCTAAGAATTAACCGTACATCCAGATTAAAACGTTACCAAGAGGTAAATATTGATGAATACTTATTCAAGGAAAAAATAAATAATGTCTATTCAAATGAGGAAAAAGTAAGGCAATGGTTTTTAAATGAACTTGTTAATACTTACAAGTACCCTAAAGACCTAATTAGTATAGAGTACCAAGTTAGTCAATTTTCAAAAGTAGGCTTTGTAGATATTTGTATCAGTATTTTTAAAGATGGCAAATTAATTCCTTATATTTTTATAGAGACCAAGGCATACGGTCAAAATATAAGCCGTGGCACTACTCAGATAGAAAGCTATATGAGTAGCAGCCTAAGCTGCCAGTATGCTGTTGTTACTAATGGTAATGAAATAAAGATATTTAATAGGAATCTTGGTGAAGAAGGTGATATGCCAGTTTTTAATTCTTCTATGCTCCCTTCAAGTATTGAAAATTATAGCTATATAAATCTTAATAAAGATAGTGAAAAATTGATTAGACGTGATAGCAGTGACCTTGATTATATAACTGTTAAAGAGGGAAATGATTCTATTAGCTATCAGAGGGAAGCTTTGCAAGCAATTCCGATATTTGATAAGATTGCTGCCGGAATTCCGGTTGATCTAAATGATGAAATTGTAGATTACTTTGACCTACCACAGGAATGGGTTAAAAATACCCCTCACTATATATTAACAGTACGCGGTGATAGTATGATTGGGGCGAATATAGAGGATGGTGATTATGTATTAATTAAACAACAAGATAGTGCCCAAAATAGAGATATAATCGTTGCCATGATTGGTGATGATGCTACTTTAAAAAGATTTATTAAGATGGGGGATAGTATTTTATTAATGCCAGAAAATAGTAATTATGAACCAATCCAATTAACGGGGGAACAGTTCAGGGTGCTAGGCATTGTAAAAAGTATTATAAAGTTAAAAAACCCATAAATATTTAAGAATATTTTCAGGAAAACTACGCAACATATCTATGAACACAAAAATTGAAAGTGAGGGATTATATGTCAATCCTAAGATGGATAGGTGGTATTGTAGTTTTCTTTTGGGTACTGGGATTATTATTTAAGATAGGCGGCGGCCTCATACACACCCTGTTAATAATAGCAGCTATTGTGTTTATAGTAGACTTTATTAGCGGGAGAGCAGCATAAATAAACCTCCCTACCAGGCGATAGTGTTAATACCGTGGCTGATATATCCTTTCTGGAGCTTTTGCAACCCGAGTTGTGTGCTCCAGAAAGGATATGTCAGCCACCACTTTTATTTGTCTAAATAGTTTTGATTTTATCTATCTGTCCCTTATCAGGTGTAACGTATAGGGTCTTGTTATTATCATAAATCACCATCCCAGGTTTTGCTCCATTGGGTTTTCTAACATTTCTTTTTTCCGTATAATCAACAGGCACATTACTAGAAGTTTTTGCCTTGCTATGATAGGCAGCCAGTAGGGCAGCTTGTTCTAATGTAGTTTCTGGAACTTCCCTCCTACCCGTAATAATTATAACATGTGAGCCAGGAATATCCTTGGTGTGGAACCACAAATCAGAATTAGATGCTGTTTTAAGTGTTAGCTGGTCATTTTGCAGGTTATTTTTACCTACAAAAATATCAAAGCCATCAACAGAAACAAAGTGTAGTGGCTTAGGTTTCTTAGGTCTATTAGATTTAGGAATCCGTTTAGCTTTTAGATAACCACTTTCTACCAGTTCCGTTCTAAACTCCGCAATATCATTTTCATCCTCTAAGGTATCTAAAGTTGAAAACAAAGAATCTAGGTATACAAGATCTTGCTCAATAATCTCCAGTTGCTTAAGAGCTGCTATTTCTGTACGTTTGGCCTTATTATAATTTTTAAAGTATTTTTGCGCGTTTTGTATGGGTGTTTTGTGGGGGTCAAGTGGGATTGTAATCTCACTCATGGCCTCATCATAATAATTAATAGTTCTAAAGGTGTTTTGATTGTCAGGTATACTATGAACATTGGCCGTTAGCAGCTCACCCCATATTCTAAATCTTTCCCTTTCACTACTTTCTTCTAGGGCATTAAGTTGTATTTCCTTTTTGTTAATAGCACGCTGATGGTGATTATCAAGTACTTTTTTCATATCAGCTGTTTTTTGGCTAACCCTTGAAGATTGGCTTTGATCAAAATAAAAATCCTCAAGGAGGGCAGAAATATTTTCAAATTCTACTTTTTGAATATCCTCATAAGATGATAGGGGAACACTCGAAAAAGCTACAATCTTTCCAGTCTCATCTTTGTAAACAGCTGGGCTATATTTTTGGTTTTCTATATCGTTATATAGGCTGTCTAGGTGAGTATACACAGACCTTTTTTCGTCCTCTGTTATTTCGTTAGTTAGGATTGCCGTATTTACACCTGCCCTATAGCATATTTCTTTTGCAATTAAGGGGCTCATACCAGAGTAAAAGCTATAAAGTCTTTTATGCAACCGCATGGGTTTTTCGATTTGAAATGAAGCTGAAAAATCCTCATAGTTTCTAGAAAGAGGGTTATGTTTATCCTGTGATGGGGGATAAACATAAGTACGCCCGGGGAAAATCTCGCGAACTGAGCTTTGCATTTTGCCTATATGTTTTATACTGTCTAAAACTACGTTATCATCCCCAAGTAGCATAATATTACTATGCCTTCCCATAATCTCGATGACTAATTTTTTAGTCGTTAAATCCCCCAGCTCGTTGCTAGATTCAATATGAATCTCAACAATCCTCTCAAAGTCAGGCTGAATAATATTAGTAATCCTCCCGCCTCCAATATGCTTTCTAAGAAGCATGCAAAACATAGGTGGCACTGCGGGGTTGTCCTTGTCTGC
>CAYUEJ010000094.1:0-1555 GCA_964442565.1 uncultured Candidatus Epulonipiscium sp. | reverse complement strand
GTCTGCAGTAGTCTTATGAATCCTTGGATAATTACTGTGGGCGGTTAAAAGTATTTTTGAGTTTTCCCCCTTGCCCCTTACACCTATTATAAGCTCGTCTTTTTCTGTCTGATATATTTTAAGAATGCGCCCTCCAATAAAGCCATGCTTAAAGTCCGAAACAATGTTTGATAAAACAATTCCATCTAATGCCATATTCTTGCCTCCTAAAATCTTGGTCTCTTCCCATTATATCACGATTTTGTCTACTTCGCATTATATAGTCTTGGTATGTCCCATCGTGCCTCTGTGGCTATCGCCAAAGGCTGCCCGATTGGGACATACCAAGACTACCATTGCGCCGAATGCCCTGTATCAACCCACCTTCCCGCAATAGCAGAGGGGAGTTATGTCCCAAAAGCGCATCCTCTTGGCGCAATCTGGGGTTTGCTGCCATACATTTCCCGGCAGTAGTAGGTCAGTGGTACCCCGGAGCGCACCCTCTTGGCGCAGTCAGGGGTTTGCCACCATACATTTCTCGGCAATAGTAGGTCGGTGGTGCCTCGGAGCGCATCCTCTTGGCGTCGGCCAACAGATGCGCGAAGGGGCACCACTGGCCTACTGAATGCGGAGTAAGCCCAAGTGGCATCCCCAAGTAGCCCAACACGTTGACTAAAATCCCCATATGATTTATAATTGTAGAGATATACTATATTCTCATGAAATATGGAAAATTATGCACACACATAAAGTTAGGGTGAATAATATGATTAAAAGTATGACAGGTTATGGAAGAGGAGAATATATAGAGGGAGATAGGCAGGCGATAGTAGAGATAAGCGCCGTGAACAATAGGTATTTTGATGCAAACATCCGTATGCCAAGACTAATAGCATCTTTAGAAGAAAACATTAGAAGCTATGTCAAAACCCACGTAGTAAGAGGGAAGTTAGACATATATATCACCTATAATAGCCAGGCTAAGGAAGACACTGACATTAAGGTTAACCAAGCGCTAGCTAAGCAGTATATAGAGGCACTTAATGACCTACAGAGCAAGCTTGACCTGATAGATGACATATCAGTTATGAAAGTAGCTAGGTTGCCTGATATTATTAGCATAGAAAAGAAGGAGACTGACTTAGAACAGATTTGGGAGATTGTAAATAAGGCCCTTATAGAGGCAGTTGATTCTTTTGACTCAATGAGGCAGAAAGAGGGCAAACTCCTAAGGGAAGACCTAATATTAAAAGGGCAAACTATATTTAGAATTGTGGACGATATTAATGCAAGGAGTCCTTTAATAGTAGACCGTTACAAACAAAAACTATACCAAAAAATTCTTGAAACACTTGAGAACTTAGAAGTAGAGCCAGATCCAGGTAGAATCCTTACAGAAGTAGCTATATTTTCAGACAGATCTAGTGTTGACGAGGAGATTACAAGACTAAGAAGTCATATTAGTCAGCTAAATAGCATCTTAAATGAAGGTGGGGTAGTTGGAAGGAAGCTTGATTTTTTACTTCAAGAGATTAACCGTGAGAGCAATACTATAGGTTCAAAGTCAACAGATGAG
>CAYUEJ010000093.1:0-6469 GCA_964442565.1 uncultured Candidatus Epulonipiscium sp. | reverse complement strand
TATCTACTTCAAGTACTTTTCCTTGCTTAGTGCCTAAGGTTTTTATTAGGTTATTAATGAAGTCTTCGTTAAATGTTCTTATATCTTTTGTTTTGTTATCTCGCCATGTAAGTTTTATCTTTCCCGATAGGGCTGTAATCCCATAAAACTCCTTTGGCTTAAACTTTTTAATTTCTTCTTCTTTTTGGGCAATCATAGCTACTGTTGGGGTTTGAACTCTCCCACATGATAGCTGGGCATTATGTTTGCATGTTAAAGCTCTTGTTGCATTAATACCCACAAGCCAGTCCGCCTCAGATCTTGCCACTGCAGAGGCGTAGAGGTTTTCAAACCCCTTAGCTGGTCTTAGCTTTGCAAACCCTTCCTTAATTGCCTTATCTGTAACTGAGGATATCCAAAGGCGCTTCATAGGTTTCTTGACCCTAGCCTTATCTATAATCCATCTCGCTACTAATTCACCTTCCCGGCCCGCATCTGTAGCAATAACAATCTCACTTACATCTTTCCTAAGTAGCTGCGCCTTAACTGCATTGTACTGCTTACTACTTTGCCTTATTACATCTGTTTTCATGTATTCAGGGATAATCGGTAAATCTTCTATGTTCCATGTTTTGTACTTATTGTCGTAGCGCTCCGGATCTGCCAATGTAACTAGGTGTCCTAGCGCCCATGTTACTATATATTTATCTCCTTCTATAAAACCATTGCCATTCTTACGGCATCCTAGTACTCTTGCTATATCTCTTCCTACTGAAGGTTTTTCAGCTAGTACAACTATTTTTGACATATTATGTTCCTTTCAAAACCAACTTTTTTAAATCTTCCTCAAATTTCTAATTGCTTCTATTAGAGCATCTATGGTTACTTTAACCTTATTTATATGTGCATTTTCACCCATGTGGCCTATTCTAATGACCTTGCCTTGCAGATATCCAAAACTTCCCGTTACCATAATACCGTAATTATCCATCATATAATCTAGTATTAACTGGCTATCTCCTATATAATCTGGAACCTTAACTGCTGTTACAGTGCTAGAAAATCCATCTTCTAAATACAGTTCTAGGCCCTCTTCTATAAGTCTTTCTCTAGTATATCTTGCTACCTGTTCATGCCTATTTTGCATGTCTTCTAGTCCCTCTTCTAGGATATTATCAATAGCAACTCTCAGCCCATGTATATCGCTAATTGGCATTGTATATGGGAACCATTTATCCTTATAATAGTTTTCCCATATTAGGAGATTACAGTAATATGATGCTATAGGTGATTTTCTGTCTTTCATAGCCTTCCATGCATCCTGGCTAATACTTAAAAACGTTAAACCTGGGGGTGCTGATACACATTTTTGAGAACCACCCAGTGCTATATCTACCTGCCACTCGTCTGTAAGTAGTGGCTCCCCTCCCATGGCTGCTACACTATCTACTACTGTCACGATGTTATACTCTTTAAGTAAGGGGCATATTAAATCCAAAGGGTTAAGCACTCCTGATGGTGTATCACAGTGGACTATTGTTGCATACTTGAAGTCATTATCCTTCTTCAAGAACTCCTTTAAGGCGTTAAAGTCAAAGGCTCTAGCCCTATCACTCTTAAATACAACCGGCTCCCCGCCGTACATAGTAACAAAGTCTGCAAATCCTTCCCCAAAAATTCCATTATCAAGAACAAGTACACGGTCTCCTCGCTCAGTTAAGGAAGCACATGCCGCTTCTAAACCCAAAATACCTTCCCCAGATAAGATAAACACGTCTTCTTTTGTTCCTAAAAAATCTCCGATTCGTTGGCAGGTTTCCTTATAAAAATCATAAAAATTAAGGTCAATATCTGGATTGGTAGATTCCCTTGCCCTTGCCAGTCTTACGTTTTCTCGTACCTGTGTAGGTCCTGGTGTCATTAAGTATGGTACCTTCATAATTAGCCCCCTATATAAATAGTAAATTCTTTAACTATAACAAGTATATCATATCCTTATTTAGTCTGCATTATTTTCATCTTTAGTATCTTCTTTGTTTATTCTCCCTTTTTTACGCCTTACTATTCTAATAGCGATAATGGCAACCGTTCCAAAAATCACTACTAGTATTATTATAGGTATTGCCAAATAAGTTAAAGCTAATACAAGACCTTGAGAAAATATAATAACACTATCAATTGAATCCCTAAATGTTGACTTAACCCTGTCGCTAAACTTACTTTGTGTAGCCTCATCGCTAGTTCTTCTTACCTGGCGCATTTCAAGTTCAATAGTATCATAATTAATCAAGGAATCTAGGGAACGTCTAGCTGATTCTTGCTTCTCTAGTTCCACCCTAACTTCGCTAAGTCTTTTTTCTATCTCTATCATATCTTTAACATCTGCTGCTTCATTTTCTAGCATTTCTAATAATCTATTTTGCTCAACCTTATACATTTTTAGTGTACTTTCAATATCACTATACTGTAATGTAACATCCTCTACTCTGCTACTTTTATTAACAACTGTCCCCAGATCTGCTATAGTTTGAAGGGCCTTATTATAATGCTCGTGTGGTATCCTAATTGTCATAAAAACTGCATCTAGCTCTTCCTGTGTTATAGGGTCATAACCGTTTCTAAATTGTTCCATGTTTTCGATATAGCCATCATGACTATCTATAAAATTATGGATAGAAGTGATTAAAGGCTCTAGTTTCCCTAAAACCTCAACATTCATTCCTGCCCGGTATATTAGTTTTTGATTTGAGCTTCTCTTTGAGCTGCCTGCACCAAAGCCTAGCTCTTCTTCAAGCTCAAGGTTGTCATAATCATCATAATCCCCCTTCGATTCTTCTACTGATTCCTGAGATACCCCCACATCATACATAGATTCACTCTTAGGCTGCGCATTATAACTTTTTGAACCACATCCTGTAGCCAATAAGGCTGCGAATATAACTATAAACAATATACTTCTTATATCTTTCTTCATAATATGGCCTCCCTTAGATTAATAGCTTAAGTTAATTATATATTCCCACTTCTTAGACGTGATGTCAACATTATTAGTTCCGTTATACTTTTCTATTACACAAATAAGCCTTGCAACATATGTTGCAAGGCTTATTTGTACGTTCCCGGCGAGATTCGAACTCACGGCCTCTCCCTTAGGAGGGGAGCGCTCTATCCTGCTGAGCTACGGAAACATAAATATTACTCTTTATATAGTATGTGAAATTCACCTTATAGTCAAGCATTTTTATAAAAAAATAGCAGATAAGCCCCAAAAATGACTTATCTGCCATATATAAAATATCCCGGGTGATTTATCCCTTTACTGCACCCATTGTAATTCCGTGTGCAAAGTGTTTTTGGAATGCTATAAATACAACTAATATAGGAATAGCTGCAAAGGTAGCCCCTGCCATTAAAACACCATAGTTGGTTGCAAATTCCTGCTGCATTGTAGCAACACCTAAAGGTAAGGTTAATTTTATCTTTGTATTTAACATAATAAGCTGTAAGAAATAATCATTCCATGCTGTTATAAATGTAAATATTGCTAAAGCTGCAATACCTGGTTTTACAATTGGAAGAACAATCTTAATAAATGTTTCCATCTCTCCTGAACCATCAATCTTAGCTGCTTCTAATAGCTCATCAGGCAAGGTTTCGCTAAACTGCTTCATTAGGAATACACCAAAGGGCCACCCTACTGCCGGCAACATGACCGCCGCTAATGTGTTGTGGAATCCCCATGCACTAATAAGTCTTACCAGTGGTACTAGTACAACCTGCTTAGGAAGTGCCATAGCTGCTACAAACATGGCAAATATAACCTTCTGTCCATAAAACTTCTTCTTGGCAAGAACATATCCTGCTAATGCGGATACAATACATACTAAAATCATTGTACCTAATGCAATAATAACACTATTCCAAAACCATTGCCAAGCTGGGTTTTTAAATAACTTTATATAGTTCTCTAAAGTTGGTTGTGTTGGGAACCACTGTGGTGGCAATTGAACTGTAGTTTTTTGATTTTTAAATCCACCCGTTATAACCCAATAAAAAGGAAACATAAAAACTATTGTTATAATATACAATATCGTCATACCTATAATATCACCTATACGGTTTTTACCTACTTCTTTTTTCTTCATAGTCTTCCATCCCCTTTCTTAATATTCAACGTCATTACCAAAGAATTTAAACTGTATAACACTAAATATTACAATTACAATGGCAAGTGATACCCCCATAGCATTTGCATATCCAAATTGTGTCAACTTAAAGGCCTTCTCATACACTAGATACATAACCGTACTAGTATTGTAGTTCGGTCCACCTGAAGTTAGTAACTGGATAAGTGAAAAACATTGGAATGAGTTAATAGTTGAAATAACAACTACGTAAAGTGTAGTAGGCATCATTGACGGCCATTTTATATGCCTAAAAATCTGCCAGCTATTAGCACCATCTATTTGTGAAGCTTCTATGTAGGATTCATCTATATTACCTAGTGCTGCAATATATAAAATAATAGGTTGACCAACAGAAGTTGTAAATAATACTAATAAAACTGCCCATATGGCATATCTCTTATCACCTAACCACATGATTGGTTCTGAAATTACCCCTATTTCTTGTAGTAACCAGTTCATAATTCCACTAAGTGGATCAAAAATCCATTTCCAAACCACTGTTACAGAAACAGCTCCTGTTACAACTGGAAGGTAAAATACACCCCTAAAAAACGACCTAGTTTTAGAACTCTTTTGATATACCATAACTGCTGCAAATATTGAGAAAACAACTACTACAGGAACAACCCCTATAACAAGTAATATTGTGTTTTTCATTGACTTAATAAATACTTCATCCGATAATAATCTAATGTAGTTATCCAGTCCAACAAATTCAAATTTGCTCATTGTGTAATTAAAAAAACTTGTATATATCCCCGCCAACATCGGATACACAACAAATACCGCAAAAAAGCCCAGTGCCGGAAATAAAAAGGCATAAGATACCAGTGTTTCACGCATAGCTGTTGAGATAGTTTTATTTTTCATCTTGATTCACTCCCATACATCCAATAATTATATATCCCCCCAAGTATATGGGGGGATTTTTAAGCATATACTTATATAAAGCTATAACCTAGTTTGTAATTGATTGATTAGCCACCTTTACAAAGTCATCAAGAGCTTCTTGAGCTGTTTTTTCTCCTGAGAATGCTGCTTGTAATGCTGGGAACCAAGCAGTACGCATTTCTGCAAAACCATCAATTGTGTTGTAGTATGGGCTGTAGTAAAGTGTAAGTGATGATAAGAATGTCATTGTTTCATCACCTTTATATAAGTTTCCAAATGAATTTCTAACTGGGAATGTATTTGTAGCTACTACGTTCTTTGGACCCCATGCTTCGTCGTTACAGATAAAATCAATTAATAGTTTTGAAGCTGCAATTTTGTCTGCATCTCCATTGTCAAATACTGCAAATCCATCTACTAGGTACTCCAATGATGGTGTTCCGTTCTCTGATGGATATGGAACCATAACAGTTTCAAACTCTAACTCATCTTGCTTAGTTGCTAATAAACCTGGTGAGAATAAAATAGTGTGTGATACACGTCCTGCTACGAACTCATCGATAGCTGCTGTTCCGTCAGATGCTGAACCGTTTATTAGTAGTCCTTCATTAATAGCATCAATAATAAATTGTAAGCCTTTTACTCCGCCTTCATCATTGATTGTGTACTCTGTAACATCATCATTTGTGATTTGTGAGTTAAATAGGTTAGCTACATATGCACGTGGTCCTTGGTCTCCACCTTGTGATACACAGAAGATAACCGCCCCTTGCTCACCTTTTGCTTTAAGTGCTTCAAGAAGTTCTTTATACTCAGCTGTTGTCCATGATCTATCACCCTCAAGGTTAAGCATATCTAATAGTCCATGCTCTTCTAACATATCCTTGTTAAATGCCATAAGGAATGGTGCTGATGAGATTGGGTACATATACTTCTTACCATCTGCACTACATGCTTGGATAATTTTATCATTGTCCACATCTGCTATAAACTCATCTGTAAACATATCACTAAGGTCCGCTAAAACTCCATCCTTACCGTAGGATATAATACGTCCTGGTGCATCAAATAGTACGTCTGCCATTGTACCACCTTGGATAGCTGTTGTAATTTTCTCTGGGCCTGAAGCAAAGTCAATCATTTCCATATTTACTTTTATGTTAGGATATTTCTTATTGAAAGCCTCAATAATAGATTCTTCATACTTACCTGGTGTATCATCTACTACTTGGAAGTTCGGGAAGTTCCACCATGTAATTTCTGCCTCTAATTGAGTTGGGTCATCTGTACTTTCTGACGCCTCTGGTGCCTCCTCATTAGTCTTTGGTGTTTCTGTTTCTGTTTTTGCAGCTGGCGCTTCTGCCTTTCCACAACCTGCTAATGCTGACATCCCTAACATACTTGCTAATAAC
>CAYUEJ010000092.1:5207-6487 GCA_964442565.1 uncultured Candidatus Epulonipiscium sp. | reverse complement strand
AGCCAAAGAAAGAAATACCCTATGATACAGAATGGACGGAAGATAAGTATAACTACAATCATAGGGAAATGATTGTGGTTGGGGAGACGGGAACTAGTCCGTGTAAAACAGAGTGTCCAGCACATATTTCAGTACAAGGATATATTAAATTAGCAGCCCAAGGTAGGTACTTAGAGGCATTAGAGCTGATTAAAAGCGAGAACCCTTTTCCAGCAGTTTGTGGGCGGATATGCCCAAGAAAATGTGAATCTGATTGTACCAGGGGGGATATAGATGAACCAGTAGCAATTGATGAAATAAAAAAATTCATTGCCCAGCAAGAATTGAACGCAGATAAACGTTTTATTCCAGAAATTGTAGGAGACTTCAATAAAAAAATTGCCATAATAGGATCCGGGCCGGCAGGTCTTTCATGCGCATACTTCCTGGCAGTTAAAGGTTACAAGGTTACTGTATTTGAAAAAGAAAAAGTTCTAGGTGGAATGTTAACTTTAGGTATCCCATCATTTAGATTAGAAAGAGATGTGATTAAGGCTGAGATTCAGATTCTAAAAGAGCTTGGTGTTAATTTCAAAACTGGTATAGAGGTGGGTAAAGATATTAAATTAGGAGAGTTAAGATCCCAAGGTTATGAGGCCTTTTATTTAGCTATTGGTGCCCAGGGCGGAAGAAAGTTGGGAGTGGAGCATGAGGATAGCCAGGGGGTATTAACGGGACTTGAGTTTTTAAAATCAGTTAACCTAGATAATGAAATAAGATTAGACGGCAAAGCTATAGTCATTGGTGGTGGAAATGTTGCTATTGATGTTGCAAGGACAGCTACAAGGGTAGGAGCTGCGGAGGTGGAAATTTTTTGCCTGGAAGCTAGGGAAGAAATGCCAGCCCAAGATGAAGAGATTGATGAGGCACTAGAAGAAGGAATATCAATTAATAATTCTTGGGGCCCAAAAAAGATAATCACAGAAAATGGAAGAGTGGTTGGCGTAGAGTTTCACAAATGCATATCCACTTTTGATGCAAATGGGAAGTTTAAACCTCAGTACGATAAGGCACAAACTCAAATAGTGGAAACAAATAATGTGCTCATTGCAATTGGTCAAGAAATGGAATGGGGTAATTTAATTATTGATTCACAGATAGAGTTAAACCCTAACAAAACTGTAATTGCTAATGAGATTACATTCCAAACAAAGGAGCCAGATGTATTTGCAGGTGGTGATGTTGTAACAGGACCTAAATTTGCAATTGATGCTATCGCACAGGGGAAACAAGGATCAATA
>CAYUEJ010000092.1:0-5197 GCA_964442565.1 uncultured Candidatus Epulonipiscium sp. | reverse complement strand
AGATTTGTTAATAAGGGACAAAATTTAGAGCTTAATAGGGAAAGACTTTATCATTCACTTAATAAGGGAAACATTGAAATTAGTGGATATGATAACACTCCAAGGCAAAGATCAAGCCATGTAGATGGTACAAAATCAAAGCAAACATTTAAGGATTTACGGGGAACATTTACTAAGGAGCAAGTAAAAAAAGAAGCTGAAAGATGCTTAGGGTGTGGTGCTGCAAAGGTAGATGAGTATGTATGCGTAGGATGCGGAATTTGCACCACCAGGTGTAAATTTGATGCTATTTCCTTAGTTAAGGTCAATGAAGCCACGGGTGTAGAATACAAAAAAATGCGTCCAGCTATTATGAGGAATATGGTAAGACGCAAGGGGAGGCTACTTGTTAAGAAGGCTACAAGGGTAATGGGGGGCAAAAACATTTAATAGGGAAAAGGGGCAGTATTATACAGATAATGCAGACAGGGCTTTTTTGAGAAAAGATAGCTCACTTCCGATAAAATATTAACAAAGAATCCCCTGGATAAGATAATCTGGGGGATTTTATATGTATAATCAAAAAGAATTTACTTTACATATCTGTTTACATATTATTCGAATAGAATGTGAAAATAGTGTCATTCTTAAGGGAATGTAATGATTTAAATGTGTAAACACATTGATAAAGCAAATTCTTCTAAAACCTCTGAAAAAAAGTTTGTTGTTAAGATACTTTTCTATTGATATAATCAAGTTATAAGCGAGATACAACATATTACGGGAGGCTTAAATATGGATGAATTCAAGGTTTTTACAATCAAAAAAGGCTTACAGGAAGATAATGCTAGGATTGCACAGGCTACTAGGGATGAGCTTAAAGAAGAAGGGGTTTATTTAATAAATATCATGTCATCCCCAGGCAGTGGGAAGACAACTGCCCTTGTAAGTACAATTAAAGACTTAAAAGATGAATATAAAATTGGGGTTTTAGAGGCAGATATTGATTCAGACGTAGATGCTAGGACGGTTCAAGAAGCAGGAGCAAAGGCAATTCAATTACATACTGGGGGAATGTGCCATCTAGATGCTACTATGACAAAGCAGGGTATTGACGAGCTAGGGGTAGAGGAACTTGATTTAGTATTCCTAGAGAACATAGGGAACCTTATTTGCCCAGCTGGATATGATACAGGAGCAATGAAAAATGTTGCAATCCTAAGCGTTCCAGAGGGTGATGATAAACCTTTAAAGTATCCTAAGATATTTGGAAAGGTAGATGTTTTAATTGTTAGTAAGATAGAT
This sequence comes from uncultured Candidatus Epulonipiscium sp., assembly GCA_964442565.1. Lineage (GTDB taxonomy): Bacteria > Bacillota > Clostridia > Lachnospirales > Cellulosilyticaceae > JAAYSX01. Next base: position 3,913 of record CAYUEJ010000092.1, on the reverse strand, counting down.
GCCCTTGAGCATTTTGACTTTGACTTTGATTTACTTGAAGAAAGAGTAAGAAAATTAAATAAAGATATTTTAATATTCCCACTATCAGCAAAAACTGGTGAGGGTGTAGATGCATGGACAAATTGGATTCGTAAAGAATTAAGCGGGGGGAAATAAAAATGGCAGAGAAAATTAAATTTGCTTTCACATGGGATGATGTTGGTGGAAGAGAATATAGACAAGAAATACTTGATTTAGCAAATAAAATTGGAAGAACAAAGGAAGGTAGTTCAAGGGGAGCTATTCCATTTGGACCTGAGTATTACGCTCTTGAACCAATCCTTGATGAGTACCAGGCTAAGATTGCAATGCATCTTAAATTTCGTGAAAAGCAAACAGCAAAAGACGTTGCTTTTGCATCAGGAGAGCCTTATGAAAAAGTTAAAGAAGCACTAGATTATATCGCATGGGCAGGGGTTTCATTTATTAATACAATAGATGGAGTAGATGTATACTGGCAAGATATTTTTGTTCCAGGTCACCTTGAAACTATTAATAATAATAAAGAGCTAGTTGCAAAGCATCCTGAACTAACACAGGCCTTCTATTATTTTGGGAGTAGAAAAGGACCTATGGCAGCAGGTATAATGCCGATTGGTGGTGGTCCAATGCGTGTAATTCCAATAGAAAGGGCTATTGATGGTAATACACAAAAGATTTCATATGAAGAAATATCAGGATACCTAAACAAGGCTACTGTATTTACCGTATCTGATTGCTCTTGTAGAACATCACGGGAGGCTATGGGTGAAGGTTGTGGACACTTGAAAGAGGAAATGTGTATTCAACTAGACCACGCAGCAGAGTACTATATAAAAACAGGCCGTGGGCGAGAAATAACAAGAGAAGAAGCCTTTGAAATTATTAAAAAAGCTGAAGATAACGGTCTGATGCACTCTATACCTAACCTAGACTCACCTGGAGAAACTCATGCTATTTGTAACTGTTGTGGATGTGGTTGCTATGCAATGAGACTTGCTAATGAATACCTTAATAACGATATCGTAAGATCTAATTATAAAGCGGTTGTAGATGAGGAGAAATGTGTAGCCTGTGGGGAATGTGTTGATGTATGTCCAACAAACTCACTTAGACTAGGGCAAAAGCTATGCTCAACTAAACCTATTGACGAGAAAATAACTAAAATTATACCCCAAAATACAGAATGGAATGAAGATAAGTGGAATAGCGATTATAGAATAAATAGGAAGAATTCTCTGGACTCAGGAACCGCTCCATGTATTACAAACTGCCCAGCTCATATTCCGGTACAAGGATATGTAAAGCTAGCGTCACAAGGAAGGTATACAGAGGCATTAGAACTTATTAAGAGCCATAACCCATTACCAGCAATATGTGGACGTGTTTGTCCAAAGTTATGTGAAGAAGATTGTACACGTGGTGATATAGACGAAGCTGTAGCAGTTGATGATATTAAAAAGTTCATTGCAGAGAAAGACTTAAATAAGGAAACTAGATATATCCCAAGAAAAAGACATGATTACAATGATAAAAAAATAGCGATTATTGGAGCAGGGCCAGCAGGATTAACATGTGCATACGACCTTGCAATAGATGGCTATGACATAACAGTATTTGAAAAGCAAGAAAAACTTGGTGGTATGTTAACTTTAGGTATCCCATCATATAGACTTGAAAAAGATGTAATAGATGCAGAGATAGATGTTATAAAAGAACTGGGAGTTAAGTTTGAAACTGGCGTTGAAATAGGAAAAGATATAACCATTCAAGAGCTTAGAGATAAAGGATTTAATGCTTTCTATATAGCTATAGGTGCACATGCAGGTAGGGCTTTAGAGATAGACGGGGAAGAAGCAGAAGCAGTGCTTAGCGGTGTAGATTTCCTAAGAGATATTAACCTAGGTAAAAAAGCAAATGTAGAGGGCAAGGTAATTGTAATAGGTGGTGGTAACGTTGCAATAGACGTTGCAAGAACTGCTGTAAGACTAGATGGTGTAGAGCAAACAGATCTTTACTGCTTAGAAGATAGGGATCATATGCCAGCTCACCTTGAAGAAATTGAAGAAGCCCTAAGCGAAGATATTAATATTAATAACTCTTGGGGTCCAACAAGAATTATTGCTGAAAATGGTAAGGTAACAGGGGTTGAGTTTAAGCGTTGTCTTACAATATTTGATGAAAAAGGTAACTTTAACCCACAATTTGATGAAAAAGATACAAAAATAGAGGCATGCGATTATGTTCTACTATCAGTAGGGCAAACATTCGATTATGGAAACCTTCTAGATGGTGAGGATGTAAAGTTAGCAGCAAGAGGAACTATTGAAGTTGACCCTATAACATTACAAACATCTAAAGCTGATGTTTTTGCAGGAGGGGACGTTGCAAGTGGTCCAAGATTTGCAATTGATGCCATAGCAGCAGGTAAAGAAGGAGCAGTTTCAATCCATAGATTTGTACAAAAAGGTCAATCATTAGTATTTGGTAGGGATACCCACTCCTACAAGGTTTTTGATAAGCAAAGCCTAGCAGAAATTGAAGGATTTGACGGTGTAGCTAGACAAAAAATAGCTCATGTTGATGGTAAACAAGCAAAAACAACCTTTAAAGATTTAAGGGGAGTTTTAACAGAAGAACAAATCAAAAAAGAGACAGCAAGATGCTTAAGCTGTGGTGTTACTAAAACAGATGAATATTTATGTGTTGGTTGCGGGGCATGTACTCTTAAATGTAAATTTGATGCTATATCACTACAAAGAGTTCACGATGTAAAAGGTTTTGAAATAGATAAATTGCCAAAAACAGTTATTAAAAATACAGTAGTTAGGAAAGTTAAAATTGCTACTAACAAAATGAATCCATTTACTAAGACGAGGTAATCATATGCATGAATTAGGAATTGTATACGAAGTTATAAAGGTTGTCGATAATTTTGTCAAGGAATATGAGCTTAAAAAGGTCGACAAAATAATTTTGGAGATTGGGCAATTATCACAGGCAATACCAAGATTTATTGAAGAATGCTATCCAGCAGCTGTAAGTGAAACGCCTTATGAAGAAACAAAGCTAGAGATTATAGTGCTTCCAGCAAATGCAAAGTGTGGGGATTGTGATGAAATCTATAACATTATTGAACATAGGAAAATATGTCCAAAATGTGATGGGGAAAATTATGAATTAATATCGGGCGAGGAGTTTAACATTAAAGAAATTGTAGCACTTTAAAATAAAATTAACGGGGGAATTTAAAATGGGATTATTCTATGAGAATTTTACGGTAGTAACGATATTGGGATTTTTGGTTTTAATGGGATTGTTACTATTAATAAATGAGGTAACAAGAAAGTCAAAAATGGCATCTCTAGTTGCATACGGCATACTGCCAGTGCTACTAGTTATACTAGTTTTTACCAACGTACTAAGCTCACCAACGGGAAAGACTTGGTTTGCATGGGTTAAGGTAATATCAGCATTAGCAGGAGTTTACGGTTTTATGCTAATTAGATTTACCAAACTTGAAAAAACTAAATTTGCAGCAATATATCCAGTTGCTATTTTATCAATAAATATTGCAGAAGCTGTATATAGAGAATTTGAGATTTTTCTAACTTACAAGGTTCTAGAGGTAGACCCAGGTGGAATTGTTGTTCTGGGTGGCACCTGGAATATATTAAATGCTATTGCAGGAATACTATGTATACTTACACTTACAGGCTTTGTTGGTATTAGAGTATCTCAGGATAAATCAAGAGATATGATTTGGCCAGATATGACATGGATGTATATAGTAGGCTACACACTGTGGAACTTTGCATATGTTTATAATTGTATATCAACGAGGTCTATGTATGCAGGATTTGGTATATTAACAATTGCCATGATTGCAGAGTTT
>CAYUEJ010000091.1:0-6489 GCA_964442565.1 uncultured Candidatus Epulonipiscium sp. | reverse complement strand
GACTATATTACGCTTTCATCCAGACGCAGACATATTCGTAGCACCAGGCAATGCAGGAACAGCTACAATTGCAACCAACATAGACTATAAGGTAGAACAAATCGAAGAATTAGCTACTTGGGCTAGTGATAATAAGATAGATTTAACAATCCCAGGGCCTGAAGCTCCCTTAGTTATCGGAGTGGTAGATGAATTTAATAAAAAAGGACTTAGGGTTTTTGGTCCAGATAAAGAGTGCTCCCAGTTTGAAGGAAGTAAGCGTTTTACAAAGGAGTTTTTAGTAAAATACAATATCCCAACAGCAAGATACGCTCACTTTACCCAAGCAGCACCTGCAATTGATACAGTCGATGAATTTGACCTTCCAGTAGTTGTTAAGGCAGACGGCCTTGCAGCAGGTAAAGGTGTTTTAATCTGTGAATCAAGGGAAGATGCTAAGGCTGAAATCAAAGAGATCTTTGACGGAAAATTTGGCTCAGCAGGAGATGAAATTGTTCTTGAAGAATTCCTAACAGGAATAGAAGCATCCCTACTTTGCTGGGTAGATGGCAATACAATTATTCCCCTGGAAACGGCAAGAGACTACAAAAGAGCCCTTGATAATGATGAAGGCCTAAACACCGGCGGAATGGGTGGTTTTTCGCCAAACCCTGTAATAACCGAAAACGTAAGGGAAAATATTAACAAGATGGTACTAGACCCTATAATAAATGGCTTTAAATCAGAAGGATTAAACTTTAAGGGAATCTTATTTATCGGTCTAATGATAGAAAATGGCATTCCAAAGGTCCTAGAGTTTAACGTGCGTTTTGGTGACCCAGAAACCCAAAGTGTTCTTCCAAGACTACGCACAGATATTATAGAAATTATGAACGCCTGTATTGATGGGACATTAAGTAACCTAACCATAGAATGGGATCCAAAGCCAAGTGTTACCCTAGTCCTTGCAAGTAAAGGATACCCAGAAACCAGCTCCAAAGATGATATCATTACAGGCCTTGATAAGCTAGGCAAAGACATTGTATTGTATCACGGTGGGACTAAGGAGCAAGATGGACAAGTGATGACAGATGGAGGCAGGGTGTTAGCCTTGACAGCCATTGGAGACACCATGGAAGAGGCTAGAGTAAAGATTTATGATGAAGTAAAAAACATAAAGTTCGACGGAATGCAGTATAGGACAGACATTGCGAATATGAAATAAGGAATAAAGATGTAAAAAGAATAACAAATCCAGAGCTTATGCCCTGGATTTGTTATTCTTTTGTTTGGCCCATGTCACCCCTAACCAAGAGATCTTGCGTAGCATCTTCCAGAGGACTGTCTTTAACAGGCGGAATGACCCTATGAAGCCAATCTAGTGTATCCACATACACTTCATAAACACCTTTTTTAGATAGCCTAAAATTAACATTATACCGAGGCTCGGAGACCCATCTCATAATTTCAAAGGTCCTTTCCGAAACTATAGGTGGCACATATGTCGTAGCAGGTAGCCTAGATAATAAAAAGCTAATATCATGTGTCCTATATAGCCTTCTGGCTAGGTCCTCCCCGTTCATCTCCAAAAGTCCCTTGGCAATTTTCTCTATAGCCTGATGCACATGGTAGGCAGCGTAATTAACATCAACCTCATCATTCCCCTCGGTTAGCCCAAAGTTTGCATACTTTAAATCAGCCTTTGCCAGATGTAGATAACTGCTCATATACCTTCACCCCCTTGGTTAAAATTTCTGAGTAAAAATGATTATCCTTAGCAATTTTCAAAAACTCATCCTTATTGTAGCCAAAAAGATCAATATCACCATACTCATACAAATGTATTTTTGTAGAAAACTCCGTGAATTTCCCAAGCACTGCAATATCAATATCACTAAAGCTATCGCAGAACAAGGTAACCGTACTTCCAAAAACAATAATATCCGTAATTAAATTATCCTCATCCTCATCAAGCAGTGCCTGAGTAAGAGCATACACCTGACGCTGCTTAACAGGATGAATACATTCATAATTAGGGCTATCAACAAGTTTATTAAATACATACCGTACATCAGGGGCATTCGTGTGTAAAATCCTATCAAGTTCCCTAAAATCACCATTAGAATCAGCCACAGGCGCACCTCCTCCTATCATTTGTTATAATACAATTATATCATAAAAGCGTACCCAGTACTTAACTTATCAAGCTATTTTAAATTGACAGGCTTTACTGATAGCACATATAATATAATTATAAATATATACTACTGGGAGGGTGAGTTATGGACTTAAATCAAATTATAAAAGAATTTTTAGGATCTTATAAGAAAAAAACAATAGAGCTGTCTAAATTTGAAAAGTTATGTAGTGGTAAAATAACTTATGAAGATTTTGCCAGTACCATTCAAAGTCTAATAGATGAAGATATACTAACACCATTTAAAACTAACACTTCTAACCTAAAAGAACCTAGCTTGCACTACAAATATAGATTTAACAAGCCTAAGCTTAATACAGATATATCCCACGAAATTCACCTTGCCCAAAAAAAATACAATATAATTAATCTATCAAATTATTATCACACCGATCACAAGAGCTGGAAGGATGATCTTCCATATATAAAACAAATCCACGAATATCTCCTAATAAATAATACACTACCCCAAGGAGAGGTGCTACATACAGAGCTATCATTCCAGCTAGTAGGAGATGAAAAATGGATTGAAAAGGGCAAAGGGCAAACTGTACTTGAGCGGTTAGGCCTATGGGATAGCATAAAAATTCAAAAACATCCAGATCCCCTAATGCTAGCAGTTGATACAGCAAAAACCACCCAGGACCAACACATCCACTATCACCTAATAGTAGAAAATAAAAGTACATATTATGCATTAGTTACGGAGCTTACAAACACAGTATTTACAAGCCTAATCTATGGACAAGGCTGGAAAATAACATCCAATATCATCACATTAGAACAACAGCTACCTAGCCTTAAAACTTCACATGAAATTTACTATTTTGGTGATTTAGACTACGAGGGCATAGCTATTTGGTACAAATTAAACCAAATAAGAAAAGTAGATATTGCAGCACCTTTTTACAAAGAATTGCTAGGCCAAAAAGAAAGCTATGGGTCTAAAAATCAAAAAAGACAGGAAGAGGCAGTTCAGCAGTTCTTAAGCTGCTTTGGAGAAGAAAAGGAAATTATCAACAATCTTTTAATAAAAGGCAACTATTATCCACAGGAAGCAATTTTAGAAAAAGACCTACAAGATATATTTAAAAATTTTATAGCAAAAACAAAGGAGTAAGCCGTGGAAAACTTGATCCAAAGTGCAACGCTGCACTATAGGGAACGCATGGAGAGAATGGTTTTATTTGATCCATTTTATGCACTTAATAGAAAAACTAAAACAGATAATCAAGGTAGGCCCATAGACTATTACGGTCTTGGGCTTCTTAGTCTCTTATTTTTCTTTGAAAATATGCTAATTAGAAATAAAAAGACAGGAACTATTGAATTAGCCGATTTTTTACAGACCCTAACACAAAAAGAAATGGATTTAACCCCAGAAGAATACCTTCAGCTAGCAAGGGATATTATCGACACATTTCGCCCACAAGGGGGGAAAAAACCTAGCCGAAGCTTTTATAACTGGGAAACAAGGCAAAACGATGAGATAATGTACTCGATTTTAAAAACTGGGGAATCAGATAGTCAGCAAAATAGGCAGTACTATACCCTAGATGAACAGGGTCTAGAGCTTGTTTTTGCAACAAAAGAATTTTTTAGTGAATTTCAACTTTCCATAAATCAATTAATCCTTAGGAAACAACTAGAAAAAGGAGAATTTGTAGGAGCCCTTCGTCAAATAGATGAAATGCGCATTAATGTTGAGAGCCTAAGGGATAGGATGAACAATATTCATAGTGAAATTCAGCGCAGTATAGTGTCAGACCAAACATATGAAAGATATAAGACTATACTAGAAGACATTAACATAAGGCTTAAAAGAGAACATGAAGAATTTGACGAATTAAAAAGCTTTGTGCAAGAAACGAAAATAAAACTAGGACAAGAATCAGCAGGTAAAAAGGACAAAAAAATCTATGAGCTGGTCCTTAAAATCGACTATCAATTAGGGGAGGTTCACGATACCCATAGTCAGCTTTTAACAGAAAGCATAGGCCTGAAAAACACAGCCTTAGAGGCGGCAAGGGAATCTTTGTACTATACAGGAATACAGTCATTTAACATAGAACATGAGATTGTACAAAAAATAGTATCAACCCCCTTACCAATAGAAGTTAGTGAGATAATAGTTAAACCTTTTTTAAGGTTAGAAGAATTAGAAAGTTGGTCACCATTAGCTGTTTTTGCACCACAGCGTATAGAAAAAGGAGAAAAGCCTCAAAAAACAAGAACATTTGCTCAAATAGAAGAGGAAGAAAAAGAAGAAAATCTTTATCTTCTAAGCCAAAACTTTGAGTATATTATAAAGGAAATTGTAAAATCCATAGGAAAAAATAGCAGCATTACACTTATAGAATTAGTCGAGGATTTAAGAGATAGGAATTCAGACCTACTTGACCATAGATCTTTTTATGATTTTTGGATCATAGGCCATCATTATTCACCTATAAAATACAAATTAGGAGAAGATACTATATTTAGTAAGGCATTTGAGAACTTGCCCAAGGAAATTAAATCATTTACTATTTTAGAGCTTCCAACAATACACAAGATTACACCCAGATACACAATACAAAATATGGAGTTAAGATTAGAAAGGTGAGTAAAATGTATAATAATAAAGTAGTTATGCAGGCCTTTAAAATATATCAAATATTAAGGACAAAAGGTAAGACATCTAAAGAAGAAAAGGAACTATATTTATCAGATGACATGCTTCGTAGCCTACTAGAGGAGTGGGCAAAAGAAGAAGACTGCACAATTGTAGTAGCAGGTCAGCAGCTTTACTTAATCCCTTTGGCAACATATTCACCTTACCATATAAGTAATGAAACAATTAAGAGAGACTATTTAAAATCTAAATCTACAAATATGGACATTTATCTCATGTATTTTTCAATTATTGTATTTATAGGTGCATTTTACGATAGCTTTAACACAACATCATCCACAAGGGAGTTTATAACTGTAGATAGGTGGCTAAAGGATATGAATGAGCGCTTAAATATAATAGCTCAATATGGGGATAAACTAAAAGAATTTGAGCAGGAATACGAATATAACTGGACAGGGATTTTAGAAAAATGGACATCTTTAGATGATATTAAGGAAAGTACAAAAACACAGGCCAATACAAACACACGCAAGAACTTCCTACTAACAGTAGTTAGATTTTTAAAAGCCCAAGAGCTAATCGAGGAAAGAGGATATGAAGAGCTATACCTAACGGATAAGACCCAGGTTATAGTTGGTCACTACTTCATGGATGAAGAATATAATAGGGGACTACTTGAAGTTATATATGGATACGAAGAAAGAGTGGGTGAATAGGATGCCTGTAATCTCAAAAATAAGATATACCAATGTAATTTATGATGGCGGAAATAAGCGCTACCAAGATGAAATATTTCATTTTGATGGGCAAAACAGCACTATAATCCTTGAAAATGGTGGAGGTAAAACCGTTTGGATTCAGGCGGCGCTCCAGGCCATACTCCCACATACTGAGATAGCCGGGAGAAAGGCATATGAAACATTCTTACTTAGTGAAGGCTGCGCCCATATTGCAATAGAATGGGTTATTAATAAAAAACCAAGAAAGTATTTAGTCACTGCTATAAGTTTATATGAGCAGTCACAAAGATTGCAATCCTATCGTTACACATATGAATACGGAGGAGATGATCCTAATAGTATAGAAAACATTCCCTTTGTAGAAGACCTTGGCGGTGGGGTAAAAAGGCCGGTAGATAGGACAGAAATCCAAGACTACTATAAGACCATGGAAAATAATAAAATGAATGCCCATACCTTTTCCACTATAGAAAAATACCATGAACATCTATCAAAATATCATATTATAGCAGAAGAGTGGAAAAAGATAGCCCATATTAACGGGGCAGAGGGAGGAGTTGAGAAGTTTTTTGAAAACTGCTCAACAACATCAGCTTTAGTAGAAAGATTATTAATACCAGTGGTAGAAGATGCTATTGCTGGAGATGGGACTAAAAACTTTGTAGAATCATTTGAAAAGCAAAGAGAGCATATAAAAAGATATAATCAGCTTAAGTACCAAATAGAAGAATGTGAATCAATACTTAAAGAAGTTAAGGATTTTACCAGTAGCTTTGAAAAATGGGATAAGGAGCAGGAAGCTTTTGACCTATTAAAAAGTAAGGCCAAGGCAGTATTTTATTTAATAGAAGAAGAATATGATAAGGAAAATAAAGAGCATCAATCATATACAAGAGAAAAAGACAATATTAATCAAAGTTTTAAAACCTTAATATACAAGGAAGATAGTTACAAGA
>CAYUEJ010000090.1:0-6528 GCA_964442565.1 uncultured Candidatus Epulonipiscium sp. | reverse complement strand
TTGCTATTCGTGAGCCTTCACTTGGCCCCTGCATGGGTGTTAAGGGGGGAGCGGCAGGCGGTGGCTACTCTCAGGTTGTCCCCATGGAAGATATTAACCTTCACTTTACGGGGGATATTCATGCTATAGGTGCTGCTAATAACTTGCTATCATCTATGATTGACAACCATATCCACCAAGGGAATGTTCTAGGTATAGACCCAAGGCAAATCACCTGGAAGAGAGTTGTAGATCTTAATGACCGCGCCCTTAGACAAATTGTAGTAGGCCTAGGTGGGCCGATTAACGGCGTGCCAAGAGAAGACGGGTTTATGATAACAGTAGCCTCAGAAGTAATGGCAATACTTTGCCTTGCCAATGATTTGGAAGACTTAAAAGAAAGACTTGGAAATATAATAATAGGCTATAACTATGATGGTGATCCAGTAACAGCAAGAGAACTTGAGGCTAACGGTGCTATGAGCGTACTTCTTAAAGATGCCCTAAACCCTAACCTAGTACAAACTCTTGAAAATACCCCAGTTCTAATGCATGGAGGTCCATTTGCTAATATAGCCCATGGATGCAACAGTGTAAAAGCCACCAATCTAGCTTTAAAACTGGGTGATTATGTTGTAACTGAAGCAGGATTTGGCGCAGACTTAGGAGCGGAGAAGTTTTTTGATATTAAGTGCCGAGCTGCTAATTTAAAACCTGACGCGGTTGTGCTTGTAACAACTATTAGGGCCTTAAAATATAACGGTGGTATGGATAAAACACAGCTATCTAACCCTAACCTAGAAGCCCTCAAAAAAGGATTTTCAAATCTTGAAAAGCATATTGAAAATATTGCTAAATATAAGGTCCCTTCAGTTGTAACACTTAATGCATTTGCAACAGATAGCCAAGAAGAAATCGATTTTGTGAAAGAGAAATGCATAGAGTTAGGATGCAGGTTTGCTCTATCAAAGGTCTGGGCTGAAGGCGGAGACGGTGGAGTAGAGCTTGCACAGGCAGTTTTAGAAACCCTGGAAGAAAAGGAAAGTAGCTTCAGGCCATTATATGACTTAAATTTACCAATTGAAGAAAAAATGGAGATAATAGCAAAAGAGATCTACGGGGCAAGTGGAATAACTATTATGCCTAAAGTTAGAAAGACAATAGACAAACTAAATAAAATAGGGCTAAATAATCTGCCGATTTGTATGGCAAAAAATCAGTACTCATTATCAGACGACCCTACACTATTAGGTAGGCCAACTGATTTTAATATTACTATAAGTGATATGAGGGTATCAGCAGGGGCAGGCTTTATAGTTGCCTTAACGGGAGATGTTATGACAATGCCTGGATTACCCAAAAAGCCAGCAGCTAATGCAATAGATATGGATGAAGATGGCAAAATCACTGGACTGTTTTAAGGAGGGATAAAGTGAATAATAAAATTATAGATGGTAAACATATTTCAGATTTAGTTAAAGATGAGCTTATATATAAAGTAAATAGCCTTAAAGAAAAAGGAATTACCCCAGGTCTTGCAGTAGTCCTTGTAGGTGATAACCCAGCTTCTAAAGTATATGTTGGTAGTAAAAAGAAAGCTTGTGAATATATTGGTATTAAGTCCTTTTCGTATGAAATGCCAAGTGAGGTTAGCGAAAAAGAGGTCTTAGGCCTTATAGATACACTTAATAATGACGAAGCTGTGCATGGGATATTAGTTCAGCTTCCACTACCAGGTCATATTGATGAACAAAAGGTTCTCCTTGCTATAGATCCTAAAAAAGATGTAGATGGTTTTCACCCTATGAGCGTTGGAGCTCTAGTTGTAGGAGCTGAAGGCTTTGTATCATGTACCCCAGCTGGTATTATAGAGCTCTTAAAACGCTCTAATGTTAAAATTGAAGGGAAGCACTGCGTAGTGGTAGGGAGAAGTAATATTGTAGGAAAGCCTATAAGTATGTTATTATTAAAAGAGCATGGCACTGTAACCATATGTCACTCTAGAACGAAAGACCTAGGAGATATTGTAAAACAAGCTGATATAGTTGTTGCAGCTGTAGGCGTGCCGAAACTTATTACAAAAGATATGATTAAAGAAGATGCAGTAATTATTGATGTAGGAATGAATAGGCTAGAAAACGGTAAACTCTGTGGAGATGTCGATTTTGAAGGTTGCATAGACAGGGCAAGTTTAATTACACCGGTGCCAGGTGGTGTTGGGCCTATGACTATTGCTATGCTTATGAATAACTGCGTAATATCTGCGTCTAAATTATTGGAGGAAAACATAATTGGGAACTAAAATAGCATTTGTATCATTAGGTTGCGATAAAAACCTGGTAGATACAGAAAACATGTTGGGAATCTTAAATAAAGCAGGGTTTGCACTTACAGGAGATGAAAGTGAAGCTGATGTACTGGTTTTAAACTCTTGTTGCTTTATAGAAGATGCAAAAAAAGAAAGCATAGAAAACATACTAGAACTTTCTATGTATAAGGAAAAAGGTAACTGCAAGGCACTTATAGTGACAGGATGTATGGCCCAGCGCTATAAAGATGAAATTTTAAAAGAAATACCTGAGGTAGATGCAATAATAGGAACTACATCATATGATAAAATAGCAACTGTAGTTACAGAAGTTTTAGAAAGCAAAGGAGAAAAAATCAAGTATTTTAATGATATCGACCGAAGTATGGATCATGAAACACCAAGGATACTTACAACGGCTGGATATTATGCTTTTCTAAAGGTTGCAGAAGGCTGCGATAATTTTTGTACCTACTGTATTATTCCTAAGCTAAGAGGGAAGTATAGAAGTAGGGAAATGGAAAGCTTGCTGCAAGAAGCAAGGCAACTTGTAGCTCAGGGTGTGACAGAGCTTATATTAGTAGCACAAGACACAACTCGTTACGGTATAGACCTATATGGGAAGAAGATGCTACCAGAGTTACTACATGAGCTTGGTAAGATTGAAGGACTTGAGTGGATTAGAGTATTATATTGCTACCCAGAGGAGATTACAGACGAGCTTATTATGGCAATTAAGAATGAGCCTAAAGTTTGTAAGTATATAGATATGCCTATTCAGCATGCAGACAATGAAGTTTTAAAGATGATGGGACGCAGAAGCTCCAGGGAGCAGCTAGATATGATAATAACAAAGATGCGCCGTGAAATACCAGATATCGCTATAAGGACAACATTAATTGTAGGCTTTCCAGGAGAAACCAAAGAGCATTTTGAAAATTTAACTGAATTTGTTAAAGAGGCAAGGTTCGATAGACTAGGAGTATTTACTTATTCACAAGAAGAAGATACACCAGCTGCAACCATGCCAAATCAAATTGAACAAAGTGTTATGGATGAGCGTAGGGATATTATCATGAACCTACAACAACAAATTAGTGCTGATAAGAATAAAGAAATGGTAGGCAAAACAACTAGGGTCTTAATAGAAGGCAAGCTGGCAGGTGAGGATGTTTATATTGGTAGAACATATAGAGATGCGCCAGAGATTGATGGCAAAGTTTTTGCTAAATATGTGGGAGAGATAATATCAGGGGATATGGTAGATGTTAAAGTTTTAAGCTCATATGAGTATGACTTGATTGGAGAGATAGAAAATGAACTTAGCTAACAAATTAACTTTATCTAGAATAGTTTTGGTATTTGTTTTTATGGCTACGTTATTATTACCATGGGGTACCTTGAATGAAAGATTGTGGGTATCACTTGTAGTTTTTGCCCTTGCAAGTTTTACTGATTTTTTAGATGGCTATATAGCAAGAACAAGAAATCTTATTACAGACTTTGGAAAGTTTGCAGATCCATTAGCAGATAAAATGCTAGTTACAGCAGCTATGGTTGCCCTTATTGAAATAGGGACAGTGCCTGCTGGTAAATTACCCGCATGGATAGTTATTACAATATTAATAAGGGAGTTTACAATATCAGGTGTGCGAATTTTAGCTGCATCTAAGGACGTTGTTATAGCAGCAAGCTGGTGGGGAAAGATTAAGACTAACTTTCAAATATTTATGATTATTGTATTACTTATTCCTATTACTAATGTATATATAAACACATTAGCTACATTTTTAATATACGGTGCCTTAATATCAACTATTATATCAGGGGTAGAGTATATTGTTAAAAACAAAGAAGTATTTGGTAGTGACATATAATAACTAGCAAGTAGAGGAGGGATACAGATGATTGAATTAGGCAAGATACAGGAATTAGAGATTATAAGAGAATCACCTTTTGGAGTTTATTTAAATACAAGCATTGATAGCGAATACGATGATGTGTTATTACCACAAAAACAGGTTCCGGAAGATGCTATAGTAGGAGATAGTGTAGAGGTATTTATATATAGGGACTCAGAGGATAGACTTATTGCAACAACTAGAACACCTTTTTTAACACTAGGAGAGCTAGAAGTTCTTAAGGTTCTTGAAGTAAATACAATAGGGGCCTTTGTAAACTGGGGTCTAGAAAAAGACCTGCTATTACCTTTTAATGAGCAGGTATTTCCAGTAGAAAAAGGGCGTAAGTATCTATTTGGATTATATATAGATAAAAGTGATAGATTATCTGCAACAATGTATATAGAAAAACTCCTTAGCAACGATTCACCCTATCAAGAAGATGATTGGATAACAGGTACTATATATAGCATTAAAAAAGATTTTGGTGCCCTTGTAGCAGTAGATAACAAATACTTTGGGCTAATTCATGCAAGTGACTTTTATGGAAACCACAAGGTCGGAAGCAGGGTAGATGCAAGGATACTAAAGGTAAGGGATGATGGTAAGCTAGATCTAAGTCTTAGGGAAAAAGCAGTTATACAAGTTGGAGAGGATGCTGCTTTTATTTTTAGAAAGTTAGAGCGAAGCGGAGGCTTTTTGCCATACAATGATAAAAGCTCCCCGGAAGAGATTAAAAGGGAATTTTCCATGAGTAAAGGTTCTTTTAAAAAAGCTATAGGAAGCTTATTTAAAGAAAAGGTTATTATGATTACAGAGGCAGGGATAGAAAAGGTGGATGACAAAGAATGCGTTTAATACCGGTATTTTGCCTTAAAGAAGGAATGATACTTGGAAGGAGCATATACAACAAAAATGGGAGCCTTCTACTAAAAGAAGGCTCGGAGATAAAAGAGCAATATATATCTAAGGTAACAGAATTAGATATACAAGGATTGTATGTGAATGACGAGTTATCGAAAGATATAGAAATTGAAACAATCATAAATGATGAGCTAAGACTTAATACTATTGGCAAAATAAAGGATATATTTATAGATATTGAGAAAAACTCCCCCAGCCTTGATGATAATATATCCGTAGCTAGTAGTCTTGTAGATAATATGGTGGAGGAGTTAATTGAAAACCGAAATGTAATGGTAAATATGCTTGATATTAAATCTTTTGATGAATATACATACCACCATAGTGTAAATGTATGCATATTTTCGGTTATTATTGGAATCTCGCTGGAATTAAACCAAGAAACCCTAACAAACCTAGGTATGGCCGCACTACTTCATGATATTGGTAAAGTATTTATAAACAAGGAGTTACTTAATAAGTCAGAGCCCCTTAATAATGAGGAATTTGAAATAATGAAAGAACACTCTATGAATGGTTATAGATATATGAAAGAAAGGTTTCATTTTCCGGCTACAACATATGTAGGTGTATTACAGCATCACGAGAAATATGATGGTAGTGGCTATCCACATGGGAGGGCTCATAATGAGATATCACTATTTGCTAGGATTATAGCAGTAGCTGATGTATATGATGCCCTGGTTTCTAATAGGCCATATAAAAGAGCCATGCTTCCTTCAGAGGCTATGGAATTTATTATGGGCGGTGCTGGAACACATTTTGATTTTGACTTAGTAAAGATATTTACCGAAAAAGTTGCGGCTTATCCATTAGGAACTTGCGTTAGATTAAGCAATGGTGATAAGGGAATTGTAATTGAAAACTTCCCTGATGCTTCAACGAGACCAAAAATACGGGTTGTAAACGATGAAAGTAAAGAATATAAACTTATAAACACAAAAGGATTGTATAATAATGAAAAAAATATTATGTAGTATTATATTTTTAGTATCAATGTCATTGGTTTTTGTAGGCTGCAATAACTTAAAAGAAACATCAGAGCCCATAACATTTAAAATAAGTGTTCCCGATGGAATACCAGCCCTTACAATGACAAAAATGATAAAGGAAAACACATTAATAGATGAGAGTGTAAGACTAGAATATACCGTAGAAAAAACAACAGATGCCCTAGCTGCCAAGGTATTATCCGGTGAGGCTGATATTGCAATTGTACCATCGAACTTAGCAGCCCAGCTATACAATAAAGAATTAGGCTATAAAATAGCGGCAACAGGAAGCTGGGGATCATTCTATTTAATTAGTGAAGAGGTGATTAAAGATCCAGAAGTCCTAATTGGTAAGGAGATTACAACCATAGGTAAAAATCTTACACCTGATATTATGCTACGCCATCTATTAAATCTCAAGGAT
>CAYUEJ010000089.1:0-6593 GCA_964442565.1 uncultured Candidatus Epulonipiscium sp. | reverse complement strand
AGATCCCATACCAGTCATAATAACACCTAATATCTCTTGATGTGGTTTCATTAGTCGCAGTGAATCCAACATCATATTAACTGATGGTCTATGCCCTTTTACGGGGGGAAGTTTTGTAAGTTTTATAGTTGGTCTTTTATTGTTTTCAACAATCATATGGTACCCCCCAGGTGCTATATAGGCAGTGCCTTGCTGTAACTTATCACCGTCTTCTGCCTCTTTGACAGCTATCTTGGCACTGCCATCTATCCTTTCTGCTAATGATTTAGTAAATCCTGCTGGCATATGCTGTACTATTAAATATGTTGCTGGAAGATCTTTTGGTATTCCTAATAGTAGCTCATAAAGTGCCTTAGGCCCACCTGTAGACGTGCCTATAGCAACTATAGTTTTGTAATTTTCTTTGGTTGACATATTCCATAGACTCTCCCATCATTATATTATTTTACCATAATTAGCTCTTTAAAAACATATTAAAGACTTGTTTAAACAAATTTTTTGGTTCTGCCGAATTTGCACTTTCTAAAGATTGTGATATTAGCTTATTTGCAATATCCCTATATGCCACACTGGTATTACCTCTTGGATAACGTTTACAGACTGGTTCCTGAAGCTTTGCGGCCTTCATTACATTAAAATCAAATAAAACGCATCCTAAATAATCTATATCCATACTTAGAAAATGTTTGCATACACCAGATAATTTATCATATACCCTCACTGCTTCATTTTTTGTTTCAGCTTTATTAACAAGTAACTGAATACGTGGCAATTCTATATCACTGCTTGCCTTAAAGGTTTTCATTAGTGCATATGCATCTGTAATTGATGTAGGCTCTGGTGTTGTTATAAATATTATCTCATGTGCTAATCTGCAAAAACTAAGTACAGCATCTGTAATACCTGCACTTGTATCAATTAGTATATAATCTGCCAATTCTTCAAGCTTTGAAACATTATTTGCAAAGTGTGTAATCTGACTTTTGCTTAAAAATATTAGCTCGTTTATACCTGAGCCACCTGAGATAAATTTTATCCCATCTGCGCTTTGCTCTATAATCTCTTCGATGCCTTTTTCACCATTTAAGATATGGGACAAATTATATTTAGGAATAACACCCAGAAGCACTTCTATATTAGCTAAGCCTAAATCTGCATCCAATATTACAACTTCTTTCCCCATCTTTTTTAAAGAAAGTGCTATGTTAACAACCGTATTGGATTTTCCTACACCACCCTTACCACTTGTAACTGTTATAATCTTAGCTAATGAACTCCTAGGCTCTTCTTTAATTGGTTGCTGTTTTATAATTTTCCTAAGCTCGGCCGCTTGATCATTCATCGTTGAAACTCCCTAGTAATATTTTAGCATATTTTGATCCATTTATTATTTCAATATCATCAGGAACATTTTGCCCAAATGATACATATGAAAGTGGCTTACCAGTATAGTATTTCAAATTCAAAATTGTTCCTGCTGAGGCAGTCTCATCTGTCTTTGTAACAATTATTGAATATTCATCGCAAAGCTTAGTGTATCTTTTTACTATACTTATTAAATCTGTAAATTTAGTTGTTGCACTAAGTACAAGATATACTTTCTTATGTGGGAAGGTCCCTAACATAGTCTCTAGTTCATCTAGGTGTTCATCATTTTTATGTGACCTTCCAGCAGTATCCACAAATACAAAATCGTTACCCGCAAATTGATCTATTGCTCCTTGGAGTTCATCGGCTGAATAAACAACCTTAAGAGGGGCTGATAATATCTCCGCATAGGTTCTGAGCTGTTCAATAGCCGCAATTCTATAGGTATCTGCTGTAATAAGTGCTACCTTTTTTTCTTTCCTAAGGGTAAAATCTGCTGTAAGTTTTGCAATACTTGTAGTTTTCCCAACTCCAGTAGGGCCTATAAAAAAGATAACCTGTGGTTCTTGTGAATTATTTGTATCCTCTTTAATTATATTTGGCTCGCCTATTGTTTCTGAAATATTATTATATACTATCCTAATAATATCTTGGATTTGAGGATTTTCTCCTAAATCATCTGTTTCCCTTAGTAGTGCCCTTGCAACTTCTTCTTCAACCTCTTGCTTGACTAAATGCTCATAAATAAGGCTTTCAAACTTTACCTTACCTGTTTCAGGTTCTTGCGCTGGCTTGTCCTCTAACTCTTCCTGTTGGTAAAATGGGACATTATATAAATGCTCCATTTTATCTGTTGCAGTTGTTAGTAGCTGCTCCATGCTGTTCATTTTGTCCCTTAGCTCTTCTAAACCTGTATTGAAGTTAACATTGCTATTTTCTTGGATTGGTATTATAGGCTGAGGTTCTTCTTCAGTGGCTACTGTTATTTCTATTTTACCCTTTGTAAATAGACTTAACAAGAAGTTAGACTTAATCTTCCTAACATTTAAAATAACAGCTGACGGTCCAAGCTCATCTTTAATTTTTTCTAACAGTTCCTGTTCGTTCTTCCCCTGATATTTTTTTATTGTCATTGTATGCTCACCATCCCAATAGATTGAATTTCAACACTAGGGTCTATTTCATTATACGAGAGAATAGTAAGGTTAGGCAAGTACTGCTCTGTTAAATGTCTAAAATATATTCTTACTATAGGTGATGTTAATATTATTGGTTGTAATCCTATTGATGTTAGCCTTGTTAATTCTTGTTGCAGGTTATCTAAAATCTGCTGAGTTATTTGTGGATCTAATGCAACGTATGCACCTTGCTCTGTTTGCTGAACACTGTCCATAATCTGCTGCTCTATAGCAGGGTCTAAAGTTATAACCTGGTTAGGTGAGTTACCCAAAACCTTTTGTGATATTGATCTTGATAGTGCCTGCCTTGCGTACTCTGTTAGTATATCAACATCTCTTACGCTACCCCCATGGTCCGCCAAAGATTCAAATATAGTTGCTAGATCTCTTATTGAAACATTCTCCTTAAGCAGGTTTGCTAATACTTTTTGAATCTCACCCACAGATAATAATTTCGGCGTTAGTTCATCAATTAACACAGGATGTGTTTCCTTTACATTATCAATAAGAACCTGAACATCCTGTCTACTAAGTAACTCAAATAGATGAGTTTTAATTACTTCTGTTAAGTGGGTTGCTATAATTGATGGTGTATCAACAACTGTATAACCTTTAACCTCAGCTGTTTCCCTCTGGGACGCTGTAATCCATAAAGATGGAAGTCCAAATGCGGGCTCAACTGTTTCTATACCATCTATCTCTTCCTCCACATAACCCGGATTCATAGCCATATAGTGATCAAATAAAATCTCACCCTTAGCTACTTCAACCCCTTTAATCTTTATAAGATACTCATTTGGATTTAGTTGTATATTATCCCTAAGCCTTATAATTGGAACAACTGTACCTAGTTCTAAGGCTATTTGCCTACGAATCATGACAACCCTATCTAAAAGGTCCCCACCTTGATTAATATCAGCTAGTGGGATAACACCATATCCAAATTCCAGTTCTATAGGATCCACATTAAGAAGATGGATGACATTTTCTGGTTTTCTAATTTCATCTGCCTCTATATCCTCTTCGTCTATAGATTCTTCTATATCATCTAGTTGTAACTGCTTATTAATAAGGTTAGCAATTACTATAAGGAATATGGCAACTGGTATTGTTACTGAAAACCCTATAGGAGTAAGGCCTAATATAAATATAAAGGCGGCTGCTATGTATAAAACATCTGGCTTGCCTGCTAGCTGCTCAAACATGACTGTACTTAGTTCCAAATCACTAGCTGTTTTTGTTACCAATATACCGGTAGCAGTTGATATTAACAGGCCAGGTATCTGGCTTACTAAACCATCACCAATAGTTAATAAGGTGTATTTTTGGAGGGCCTCCATTAACTCCATTTCCCCCATTACCGTTCCTATTATAATACCACCAATGATATTTATAAAAGTAATAAGTATTCCTGCAATTGCATCATTCTTTACAAACTTCGATGCACCATCCATTGCCCCAAAAAAACTAGCCTCATCTTGAATCTTTTTACGTCTTTCCATAGCCGTTATTTCATCAATAAATCCAGCATTAAGGTCTGCGTCAATAGCCATTTGCTTACCAGGCATCGCATCCAGAGTAAATCTTGCTGAAACTTCAGATACACGTTCTGAACCTTTAGTTATAACAAGGAAGTTAACTATAACTATAATAACAAATATAACTCCCCCTATAACCATATTCCCTCCTGCAACAAACTGTCCAAAGGCATCTACAACTGCTCCTGCATCACCGTGTGTTAGTATTAAACGTGTTGATGATATATTAAGTACCGTTCTAAACAAGGTTGTTATTAAAAGGATTGTAGGAAATAATGACATATCTAAGGGTTCTTTTGCAAGTAAGGCATTAAGGAGCAGAATAACTGCAATAGAAATATTAGCAATCATAAGTATACTTAGCAAAAAGTCATTTACTGGTATTATAATTAAAGATAACATTGCTAAAACAAATCCTGCTAAAATTATATCCCCTGATTTTACTTTCAAAGTCTTCCCTCCTATCTTTCAATTTATGTATTTTTTAAGTTATAAACAAAGGCTAAAATTTCTGCTACTGCCTTATATAAATCAGGCGGAATCTCATGTCCCACTTCCACAACAGCATACAGGGTCCTAGCTAAAGGTTTATTTTCTACTATTTCAATATTGTGTTCTCCAGCTTTTTCTCTTATTTTTTTTGCTATATAATCGGCCCCTTTGGCAACAACTATAGGTGCCATCCCTTGATCTGGGTCATACTTAATAGCTACTGCATAGTGTGTTGGGTTGGTGATAATAACATCAGCTTCTGGTACTGATTGCATCATCCTTCTCATGGACATTTCTCTCATTTTTTGCTTAATCTGTCCCTTAATTTGAGGGTCACCCTCTGACTGCTTATGCTCATCCTTTACTTCTTGTTTTGTCATCTTTATACTATCTTCGAATTTATATTTTTGGAAGACAAAGTCTGCTACTGCCATAAAAGTAAAGATCAATGCTATTCTTAACCCTATGGATATAACAAGATCTGCAACATAGTTTATAATTTGTATAAGCGACATATCAATTAACATTAAAAATGTTGAGATTTCACTTTCAATTCTTGAATATATAACAAATCCTAGTACACCTACCTTAAATATTGCTTTGGTAAGTTCCATTATACTTTGACTAGAAAACATTCTTTTAAATCCTGCAAGTGGATTTAATTTGCTGAATTTTGGTGCCATGGTCTCTAGTGATGGCTTCCATCCCACCTGTATAATATTAGCTGCTAGTCCTGCCGCTAATATCATTATAAGTATAGGTCCTGTTATTTTAATAATAGATAAAAATATATTTGCTATAAAGTGGCTCATATATTTAGTTTCAAAAAAGGTTTCCACAGTTGATATTTTGCTAAATGATTCAATAAATATCTGCTCTAATGAATATTTCATGTAAGAACCAAATATTTTAAGCCCTGAAAATGCAGCTAAAAATAAAAAAGCAGTATTAATTTCTGTGCTCTTTGCTACTTGACCCTTTTTTCTTGCATCATCCCGTTTTTTAGCCGATGCCGTTTCAGTTCTTCCTTCATCTTCGGCAGAGAAAAATTGCAAATTTAAAACAAGTTTTATACTGTCCTGTGTTTTCATTTTCTCATTCCTTGTATAACAGTTAATAGGTTGATTTCCACTTGGTCAAATACATAGGCATATGCTGTCTTCATTAAAACTGCTGTAATTAATATCATAATCATAGAAATCATAATCTTAATTGGAAAGCCTATTACAAACATATTTACCTGGGGCGCTGTCCTTGCTAATATACCTAAGGCAAAGTCTAGTATAAACATAGTAACCATTATGGGTGCTGCAATTTTAATACCTATAGTAAAATAATTATTTAGCATTGTAATCAGTTGACCTATAATCCCTGCACTAACCTGACCCTCACCTATTGGAATTAGGATATAACTATGAATCAGTGCCCTAAATATTATATGATGTCCATTATTTACTAAAAATAATGCCATAGCTACATAATTATATAAAGACCCAAGCACTGGAACCTGTGTCCCTGATGTTGGATCAAACATATTGCTCATAGATAGGCCTGAGGACATACTAACAAGCTGACCTACAAAAAAGAAAACTTGGAACACCATGTAAATAACAAATCCAATAATTAAACCTACTATAATTTCTTTAATAATTAAAAAACCATATCCTAATATACTTGCATTGTAATCAACTTCCATAAGAGGATTAGAATATACAATAATAATTGAAATAATAAGTGCTAGGCCCGCCTTGGCCATTTCAGGTACACTTTTTTCTGAAAATATTGGCACAATTACTAACAAGGCTATAATTCGGGTAAAAATCAGGAGAAATATATCAATTTGTGTGTAAAAATCAACTATTGGATTCATTATTCATTCTCCTATATTTTTATTATTTCAAAAACAAATTAAAGTTATGATATAGTTCATTTATATATTCTACTAAGTTAGTCATCATCCATGAACCAAAGACAATCATCGCTAAAAATATGGCTACTATCTTAGGTGCAAATGAAA
>CAYUEJ010000088.1:0-6661 GCA_964442565.1 uncultured Candidatus Epulonipiscium sp. | reverse complement strand
TTCTTCTTTATTATCAAGACCATATCGCATCTCGATTACAGCAGCTTCCCTTGGCTCTAGTGTGTGCTTCATTTTATCAAAAAGCTTTTTTATCGCCATATTAAATCCGACCACATCTAATACAGAATCTGTGTCATTACATAAAATATCTATAAGGCTTATTTCATTTCCTTCCCGATCTGTTCCAATAGGGGCCTGGAGTGAAACCTCACTTTTTTGCTTTTTAGTTGCCCGAAAAAACATCAATAATTCATTTTCTATACATCTAGCTGAGTACGTGGCCAGTCTCGTGCCCTTATCCATATCAAAGGATGAAATTCCTTTAATGAGTCCAATAGTTCCAATTGAAATCAAATCGTCTGTATCGCTACTAAAATTGCTGTATTTTTTTACTATATGAGCTACCAGTCTTAGATTATGTTCGATTAAAATACCTTTGGATTCCAAACTCCCTTCTTTATAAAGTAGTAAATGCTTGTGCTCTAGCTCAGGGGTTAATGGTTGGGGGAAAGATGTCATACTAGAAAATGATGGGGAATTAGTACTTGTGGTTGTCATAATGCTGCACCTCCAAAAAATAGGGCTCATATATATCTTATGGTGAGTGCTTATCTATAGTTCCGATTACTTAAAGATATATTTGACTTTACACATCTTTAAGTGTGTAGTAAGATAAGAACGAATGTTCTAAAATAAAATTAGGAAGGTGAAAATTCTTGATTATATATATAAAGGGAATACTTAAGGATGTTACAGACAAAAATGTCATAGTTGATGTACAAGGGATTGGATATGAGATTATAATGCCCCATTCACTAAGTTTAAAATTACCGCCTTGTGAAACTGAGGTTAAGATACATACCTATGACCATGTAAGAGAAGATGCACGTATATTATATGGATTTATAACAACTGGGGAAAAAGACATGTTTGAGAAAATACTAACAGTTAATGGTATAGGGCCTAAAGTAGCTATGAATATACTATCTGGACTTACCCCAAATGAAATTATTAATGCAATTATTTCAAAAGATATAAAATCATTAACTACAGTACCAGGGATTGGTCCTAAGACGGCCCAGCGTATGATTCTTGAACTCAAGGATAAGTTTAGTGCTAAGGATATGTTTGTATTAACAGAAATGAAAGAAGGCAGCAACGATATAAGCCATACAGGTGATGCCATAGATGCGCTAGGCGAGTTAGGCTACGCAAGGATGGATGCTATGGAGGCAGTTAAGAATGTATATACAGAAGGTATGCAAGTAGAGGAAATACTTAAGAAAGCTTTAAAGATACTAGCAACAATATAAAAAGTAGGTGAATAGTGTGGATAGGGGAATGATTTGTGCTGATTTAAGGGAAGAAGATATAGAAATAGAGTCTAATATTCGCCCGCAGAAGTTAGATGAGTATATAGGGCAGTATAAAGCTAAAGAAAATCTTAGGATTTTCATTGAGGCAGCCAAACAAAGGCAGGAACAATTAGATCATGTATTATTATATGGGCCACCTGGCCTTGGTAAAACTACATTAGCATCGATAATTGCACATGAGATGGGTGTAAATATTAAAATTACATCAGGGCCAGCTATAGACAAGCCAGGAGATATGGCCGCTATTTTGAACAATCTTAATGATGGGGATTTACTATTTATAGATGAGATTCACCGAATGAGTAGGCATGTTGAAGAAATTTTATACCCAGCTATGGAAGATTATACAATTGATATAGTTGTTGGTAAGGGGCCAAGTGCTAAATCTATTAGGCTTGATTTGCCCAAGTTTACATTAGTCGGTGCGACAACTCGTGCAGGACTACTCACGCCACCACTTAGGGATAGGTTTGGGATTATACAGCGCCTAGAATATTACGGAGAAGATGAACTTACACAAATTATAAAGCGTGCTAGTGGTATACTTGATGTTGATATAGATCATGAAGGGGCGCATGAGATAGCCAGAAGAGGCCGTGGTACCCCTAGGATTGCAAACAGGCTTCTAAGGCGGGTAAGGGATATTGCAATGGTTAAATATGATAGTGATATAACTTTAGACGTTGCAAACAAGGCATTAGAGCAGCTTCATATTGATAACTGCGGATTAGATGAGATTGATAGACGAATCATGGATATAATCGTAAATAAGTTTGGTGGTGGCCCAGTAGGCTTAGATACCTTAGCAGCAGGCATAGGGGAAGAAAGTGATACTATAGAGGATGTATATGAGCCATACCTTATACAAATGGGGTTATTACAAAGAACCCCAAGAGGGCGTATGCTGACTCCCTATGGATATAAACATATGGGAATACCAATTCCAGAGGAAAACTAGTAAAAACGCTACAAAATGTGGCGTTTTTATTGTATTAAAATTAATGACATGATACAATAATATACGACACAATATAGAAAATAAAAAATAACGGGGTGCTACCAATGGAAAATAAAAATAAAATAGAAGTAATCATTGGAGGATCTTTATATGTGCTGCAAGGGAGAGAGTCCCCAGAACATCTGCAGAGGGTGGCTTCTCATATCGATAGGGTCATGAATGATGTTAAAAAACTAGATATAAGTAACAGAATGAGTACGACCCAAGTGGCAATGCTAACATCTATTAACGTGGCAGATGGTCTTATAAAGGCCGAAAACAAGTTAAAAGAACAAGATCTTGAGAACAATGGATTTTATAACGAGTTTACCAAGTTAGAAAATGAGAATGCTGCCTTAAAAGATAAAATAGCAGAATTACAAACTGAATTAACAAAATTACGAACAGAGGCGAAGTAATTATTACTTCGTTTTTGTTTTATTATCGCAAATAGAAAAGGAAGAGTTTATGACTAAAAGACCAGAATTACTTGCTCCAGTTGGGAAAGTAGAAAGCTTTTATGCAGCTATTGAAAATGGTGCAAATGCAGTGTATGTAGGAGGCAAACAATTTAGTGCTAGGCAGTTTGCACAGAACTTAGATATAGACCAGCTAAAAGAGATTGTAGAGTATGCAAAACTTAGAAATATTAAAGTTTATATTACAGTTAATACTTTAGTTAAAAATAAGGAGATGGATGACCTTATGTTTTACTTGCACATGCTTAGTCAGGTGGGGGTAGATGCAGTTATTGTGCAGGATTTTGGGGTTGCTAGGTTAGTTAAAGAGTATTTTCCAAATTTAAGCATTCATGCAAGTACACAGATGAGTTCCCATAATAAATATGATGTTAAATTTTTAAAAGATTGTGGGTATAAAAGAGTAGTTTTAGCTAGAGAGTTATCTTTAGAAGAAGTTAGGGATATAAAAAGTGCCGTAGATATAGAAATAGAAACCTTTGTACACGGAGCCCTTTGTGTATCATACTCAGGCCAATGCCTGATGAGTAGTATAATAGGTGGAAGAAGCGGAAATAGGGGAAGGTGTGCCCAGCCATGTAGATTGCCATATATCCTAACTAAGGATAGCAAGGATATAACAGGGTATGATTCTGCTTATTTAATGAGCCCTAAGGATGTTGAAACACTAGATATTATACCCGGGCTTATAGATGTGGGTATAGATACCTTTAAAATAGAAGGCAGGATGAAAACACCGGAGTATATAGCATCTGTGGCTAGAATCTATAATAAATATATAGACTTAGCCTTAGAAAAAAACAAATATAAGGTTGCAAAAGAAGATAAGGATGAACTACTAACAGTCTTTAATAGGGGTGGATTTACTGAGGGATATTTTACACAAAAACCGGGTAAATCAATGATGGCAATAGATAGCCCCAAAAATATTGGCCTATTAATTGGAGAAGTAATTTCCTATAATAAGGCAGGGCATATACAGATTATGACTAATAAGCAACTAAACCCTGGGGATGGGATTGGTATACTAACTAAGTCACAAAATCAAGTTGGAATGGGGATTTCTAAAGAAGTTGGGGCAGGTTCTGTTTTAAAGACTATAATTAAGG
Organism: uncultured Candidatus Epulonipiscium sp.; assembly: GCA_964442565.1. GTDB lineage: Bacteria > Bacillota > Clostridia > Lachnospirales > Cellulosilyticaceae > JAAYSX01. The sequence goes on along the minus strand of CAYUEJ010000088.1, from coordinate 2,700 downwards.
GTAAGATATCAGTAGGAGATAAAGTATATCTTTCAAAAGACCATGAGCTAACTAAGGAGTTAACCAAATCTTATAATAAAAACAACCGAAAATCCTTAGTAGATATACATCTAACAATAAGACTAGGGCAGCCAATAAGACTAGATTTAATTCATGAAAATGGCATAAAATCTAGTGTTCTAGGTGATATTGCTGATGAAGCTAAAAATGCGCCAATTAGCACAGATAAGCTAAAAAATCAAATATCAAAGTTCGGCAATACTCCTTTTGAATCATCTAATATAGTCATAGATACTGATTCTAATGTGTTTGTTTCCATATCAGCTATCAATAAGCTAAGAAGAGAAGGCGCAGAGGCCTTAAGTAATAATATACTAAGCCAAAACCATTATGATGGTAGAGGGTATCAAAGGTATTTAGATGATAGGATAGTAATAAATACTAAGCCATGCCATAATAAAAGATTTACGGCAAGTGTGCTTACTACTGAGCAGTTAGAAGCATGCATAGATATTGCAGATGATATATACCTGGATATTGAAAACCAGGATATTACCGATATTGAAAACTCACTAAAACTATGCCTGGATAGGGGAGCAAAGCTATACATTGCCATGCCATATATTCAAAGGGAAAAAGACTACCCAGTATATGATAGGATTATGAAGTATATAGAGCAATCTAAAGTTGATGGCTACTTAGTTAGGAGTTATGGTCAGTTCGAAAGATTAAAATCAAGTAATAAGGAAAAAATAATAGACTACACACTTAATGTATTTAATAACCAAAACATAGGCCACTGGGAATCACACGGGGCAGATAGAATAACCCTATCAGCCGAGCTTAGTTCAGATGAAATACAGGAAGCAAATGGAAAAGATTTAGAGATGATAATCTACGGGCGTATACCAGTTATGACTACTGAGCAGTGCGTAATAGGCAGATACGGGGGATGTCCAGCTAAGGGGGAAAGTATAAATTCCATATATAAACTCATAGATCGTAAGGGAGAACAGTACCCGCTTATTACCAATTGTAAAACGTGCAGGATGCAAATATTAAGTAGTAAGCCAATTATGTTAGCTAACCAAATGAATAATATTAAAAGGTTACCAGTTGATAATATGCGTTTTATGTTTACAACAGAAAGCCCTGACGAAATCAAAGAGGTAATATCATGGTATACAAAAGAGTTGCCACACCATGTAGATTATACTAATAGGTATTTTACTCAAGGGGTTGAGTAGTTAAAAAAAGGAGAGAGAAGATGGCTTATTTAGATATGTTTATTTTACTTAGCCGCTATGTATTTGTTGGATTTTTGATAGTGTTCTTGTATATATCAACATCATTCGTATATATCATGCCATATAAGCTATCAAGACTTGATAGGCAAAAAGCAAAAATGCAGTATATATGTATTTTTTTCTTTAACTTAGCAGGCTACTCTCTTTTAGTTGCAAAAGAGCCAGAGAAGATTATAAGGGCTGAACTTATAAAGAATGCAATTATATTTATGGTTTTGGTAACTGTTGTAGGATGGATTCTTAGATTAACAAAAAGAAGCAGGGAGATTCCATTATACAATATTATTTTAATGATGGTTAATATAGGGATTATTATGCTTGAGAGATTAAATCATAGTGAGGCTAGCAAACAAATCATTTGGAGTGCCTTAGGTATTTTTGCTGCTATTTTTATACCAAGGCTGTTAGGTTTTTTGATAAATCCAAGGTTTAGAACGATTTATGCTATTGCGGGCTGGTTTTTTATTATAACACCATTTTTTTTAGGTGAAACTCGTAATGGAGCAAACAACTGGATTATGATTGGGGAAGGCGAGGGAGCCTTTGGATTTCAGCCATCTGAAATTGTTAAAATACTTTTGGTTCTCTACCTATCCTCAGCCTTATTAACAAAAGATGATGAAAAAATAAATTACCATAAACTTCTGATTCCCTTGTTGAATGCAGGTGGATATATACTTTGCCTTGTCCTTCAAAGGGATTTAGGAGGAGGGCTGATATTCTTTCTAACAACCCTAACAATGCTATATGTTGCAACTAGTAATATATACCTCTACCTATTAGGGATTGGTTCAGGCAGCATGGCAGCAGTTATAGGCTATAAACTGTTTTCACATGTAAGGGTAAGAGTGGAGGCTTGGTATGACCCTTGGAAAGATATCTCAGGCAAGGGCTATCAAATAGTGCAGGGACTATTTGCAATTGGGACCTGGGGTTGGTTTGGAAGTGGGCTTACAAGGGGATATCCTAACAAAATACCAGTTGTAACCTCAGATTTTATTTTTGCTGCAATTGCAGAAGAATTTGGAAACTTATTTGGACTTGGTCTTATATTACTCTACCTTATTTTAATTTTATACGGAATCAAGTTAATACTAAAGATCAATAATAAATTCCTAAGCTTAGTTGGAATAGGAATTATTAATATTATAGGCATTCAGGTTATTTTAATCATAGGAGGAGTAATCAAATTAATCCCCTTAACGGGTGTCACCTTACCTTTTGTTAGTTACGGGGGAAGTTCTATGGTCGTTAGTCTTTTTATGATTGGATTGTTGCAATATATAGCGGAACATATGGAGCTAGAAGATAATACTGGCAACTCAGTATGGGAGAGTTTATATGAATAAAAATATGAAAAAGAGTAAATCTTTTTTATTTTTCATAATCTACC
>CAYUEJ010000087.1:0-6672 GCA_964442565.1 uncultured Candidatus Epulonipiscium sp. | reverse complement strand
GTGCGGCTATGGGGGATTGGAAAGACAGAGTAATCGATCTAAATGGACCAGAACTTCTTTCTATTGGTGAGTATATTGCAATTGCAAATGAGGTGACAGGACATGACGTTAAATATATTGAAATCTCAGATGAAGAGCAGTATGAATTCTTTGACTCTATCGGAGTACCAAGAACAACAGAGGACATGTGGGCTCAGACAGCTACAAACTTCCCATTCTGCTCCGATGGTATGGTTACATTTGGTAGAGCAATTCGTCTTGGTAAGATGTCAACCTTTACAGATGATTTTGAAAAGCTTACAGGCCAGAAGCCAATGACGGTTCGTGCAATGTTTGAGGATATGGAAAATTATCTCATTGGGACACGTACTTCAACAGATAACTAATTCAAATAAGATCTATGTAATTTAAAAATCCCTGGGAATACCAAGCAATGGTATACTCAGGGATTTTTTATGGAATAAAGTTGAAGAATGGAAAAATTCTTATTGATAATAATTTAGTGCAGGTCTATACTGTTAAGTACTTAACGATTAAAAAATTAATGATTAAAAAGTTATTAGCATAACAATTTATAAAAAACAAGGAGGAAATTAAATGGATAGGGCTTTGAAAGATCAATATTTATATGCAATGTTTCGTTTCAGAAGAGTTGGTATGATTTTACCTCAGGGATCAGATTTAAATATGACTGAGCTTATTATAATGAAAGATGTTGTAGATAATTCTTCCTTTTCGGATAATAGTATTAGAACATCTGAAATCCAAAGAGAACTACATATTACAAAATCTGCAATTTCACAGGCCATAAATTCCCTTGAAAAGAAAGGATATATTGAACGCAAGACAGATACAGCTGATCGTAGAAGAATAATAGTTACCCTCACACCAACAGGAGAAGAGGTTTTCGAAGAAATAAAACAAAATGTCAATCAGATAATGGAAGAAGCTATTTCTCGTTTAGGAGAGGAAAACACAAAACAGTTAATTGTACTTTTAAATCAGGCATCAGATATTTCTGAGGATATAAAAAATGAAAAAGGAGATAGAAGAGATGGAAAACAAACAACAAAGTGAATTAGGGACTAAAAGTATCGGTAAATTGCTTGTTAGTATGTCTGTTCCCGCAATTACAGCACAGATTATCAACCTTTTGTACAATCTGGTAGATAGAATGTATATTGGACATATTCCAGAAGTAGGGGCTACTGCCCTAACTGCAGTAGGTGTGACCATGCCAATCATCATGGTGATATCAGCATTTGCTGCTTTAGTGAGTATGGGTGGTGCGCCACGTTCTTCAATTATGATGGGACAAGGAGATAAGGATACTGCTGAGAAAATACTTGGGAACTGTACAACGGCATTAGTATTTATTTCAATCGCATTAACAGTTGTAGTTCTTCTATTTGGAGACCAAATGTTAATGACATTTGGTGCCAGTGAAAATACTATAAAATATGCATTGGATTATTTAAATATCTATGCTTTTGGAACTCTATTTGTACAACTTGCTTTAGGTCTTAATGCATTTATTACTGCACAAGGATTTGCCAAAACAAGTATGCTTACAGTATTAGTTGGGGCAATATTAAATATTATACTAGACCCCATTTTCATTTTTGGATTTAATATGGGAGTAAAAGGTGCAGCTTTAGCAACTATAATATCACAAGGAGTTTCTGCATTGTGGGTTATAAAATTTCTTACAGGGGATAAGACCTTACTAAGGATTAGGAAAAAGTATTTAAAAATAGACTTTAAGGTATTATTACCTTGTATTGTCCTTGGATTAGCACCATTTATTATGCAATCAACAGAAAGTATTTTAGCCATATCATTTAATACATCTTTACTCAAATACGGTGGAGATTTAGCTGTTGGATCTATGACAATACTATCAAGTGTTATGCAGTTTTCCATGCTTCCCTTAACGGGACTTACCCAGGGAGCAACACCAATTATTAGTTTTAACTATGGAGCACGTGATAGTAAGCGGGTTAAGGAAACATTTTTGTTACTACTTAAAATAGCCCTTATTTATTCAATTGGATTGTGGGTAGTTACAATGTTATTCCCACAACTATTTGCTAAATTGTTTACTAAAGATGTTGAGTTGATTGATATTTCTATTAAAACAATGAGAATTTATATGGCTGCTTCTTTGCTATTTGGAATTCAAATCCCTTGTCAACATACTTTTATTGCCCTCGGAAATGCAAAGGCATCAGTGTTTTTAGCTGTTTTACGTAAAATAATTCTTTTAATTCCGTTAATATACATATTGCCTTTATTTATACAAAACAAAGTAAATGCAGTATTTTTAGCAGAGCCAGTAGCTGATATTATTGCTGTTACAATAACCAGTATAATGTTTATTACTCAATTCAAAAATGTATTAAGAGAATTAGATGCTTAGATTTGGGTCTTCTGCCGCTTGGTTATTTATTATGATAGGATTACTTAATACCAATGGTTTGTGCCAACCTAGGCTATTGCATTATCACAAAATAAGTGTATAATAAATAATTACTTAATTAAATATTCTATTAAGCCACAGGCTAGGTCATATGATCTAGCCTTATTATATATAATCACACTTATCAGGAGGTTAGAAAATGGAAATATTAAAGGTTATTAATAGCTGGGTATGGGGGCCGCCACTACTTATTCTTTTGGTAGGAACGGGGATTTACTTTACAGTAAGATTAGGTTTGTTGCAACTTATACAGCTTCCAAGGGCACTGCGTTATGTGTTTTTAAAAGACTCAGATAGTGAGGGAAAAGGAGATGTTTCTAGTTTTGCCGCCCTATGTACGGCCTTGGCTGCGACTATCGGTACAGGGAATATTGTTGGAGTGGCCACAGCAATAGCAACTGGAGGTCCTGGCGCCCTATTTTGGATGTGGGTAGCTGCATTTTTTGGAATGGCCACTAAATATGCAGAAGGGGTACTTGCCATTAAATACCGTGTTACGGATGAGAATGGGCAAATGTCTGGAGGCCCCATGTATTATATTGAAAGAGGACTAAATAATAAATGGCTTGCAAAACTATTTGCCATTTTCGGTGTTGCAGTTGCCTATCTTGGAATCGGTACATTTACCCAGGTAAATTCCATTTCAACAGCGGCTAATATTTCATTTAATATACCAGAAGTTATAACAGTTGGGATTGTAACCCTACTTGTTGCCCTAATTACAATTGGAGGAATCCAAAGTATATCTAAGACGGCAGAAGTGGTTGTTCCACTAATGGCAGTCTTATATGGGCTAGGATCCATCTACATATTAGTTAGCCATGCAAATCAGATTCCAGGGGCAATAGGAATGGTTATAGAATCAGCCTTTACTCCTACAGCAGCAATTGGGGGATTTGCAGGAGCAACGATTTTACAGGCTATGCAAAGGGGAGTAGCTAGGGGAGTGTTTTCTAATGAATCAGGACTGGGAAGTGCACCTATTGCGGCAGCGGCTGCAAAAACAAATTCTCCAGTGCGCCAAGGACTGATTAGTATGGTAGGTACATTCATTGATACTATTATTATTTGTACAATGACAGGACTTACACTTATTATCACAGGAGTATGGAATTCATCCGAGTTTGAAGGCGCCCAAATGACAACAGAAGCCTTTAGAATAGGATTTAATGGGGTACCTTACCTGGGGCAAATGATTGTTACAACAGGATTAATCTTTTTTGCCTTTACAACAATCATTGGCTGGAACTACTATGGTGAACGCTGCATAGAGTACTTGTTTGGCGTTAAGGGCATTAGGCCTTATCGTATAATATTTATTATACTGATTGCATCCTCAGCAGTTATGAAACTGGAGTTTATATGGACAATCGCCGATATCGTAAATGGACTTATGGCATTTCCAAACCTAGTAGGACTATTAGGATTAAGCGGAGTCGTTATATCAGAGACCAAACAATATTTCAAAGGATTACAATAAGTTATATAGAAAGGAGGGGTGATATGCTTACGAGTTTAGCCTTAATATTTTTGTTAGGACTCATTTTAGGGAAAGTATTCAATCAGATTAAATTACCAAGCCTTCTAGGTATGATTATAACAGGTATGATTCTAGGTCCCTATGCCCTAGATTTACTAGATCCATCTATACTAGGCATATCAGCAGACCTTAGGCAGCTAGCTCTTATAATTATACTAACCAAAGCGGGACTATCATTAGATATAGAAGACCTAAAAAAGGTTGGCAGACCAGCTCTACTTATGTGTTTTGTACCAGCCTGCTTTGAAATTATAGCGGTAGTACTAATTGCGCCGTGGATATTAGGTATTACCACCTTGGAAGCAGCAATCATGGGAAGTGTTCTAGCAGCAGTATCACCAGCAGTAGTTGTCCCTAGAATGCTAAAAATAATGGAAGAGGGCTACGGGAGAAAAAGAAGCATACCCCAGCTAATACTAGCCGGGGCATCAATAGACGATGTGTTTGTTATTGTCTTATTTACTGTATTTATGTCACTGGCAACAGGGGGAGATGTTTCATCATCAAACTTTCTCCAAATCCCAATAGCTATTATATTAGGCATCCTAATTGGTGTAATAGCAGGTCTTATATTAACCGTGTTTTTCAAAAAAGTTCATATGAGAGATACCGTAAAAATAATAATTATTCTTAGCCTATCATGCCTATTAATCGAACTGCAAAATAGATTGGAAGCTATAGTGCCTATATCAGGCCTACTAGCCATAATGAGTATGGGAATGATGATTTACCAAAAATACAATCTACTATCAAAGAGACTATCAGATAAATATAACAAACTATGGGTCGGGGCGGAGATATTACTATTTGTCTTAGTGGGGGCAACAGTTGATCTAAACTATGCTATTAAGGCAGGATGGAGCTCAGTAGTAATAGTTATGATAGCCTTATCCTTTAGAATGATGGGGGTTTTTGTAAGTCTCCTAAGAACCGGGTTATCAAAAAAAGAAAGACTGTTTTGTATGCTAGCATATACACCTAAGGCCACTGTACAGGCAGCAATAGGGGCAATACCTCTTTCGGCGGGGATAGCTAGTGGGCAGCAGATTCTAACAGTGGCGGTACTGTCGATTTTAATTACTGCACCGTTAGGAGCTATATGTATAGATAGTTTGTATAGGAGGCTGCTGGAGGGGGAGTAGAGGAGATATGGAAAATAAAACATACATCGCAATAGATTTAAAATCTTTTTATGCTTCAGTTGAATGTATGGAGCGAGGGCTTGATCCTTTAACAACAAACCTAGTTGTAGCAGATGCAAGTAGAACAGAAAAAACCATATGTCTTGCAGTTTCCCCGTCCCTCAAAGCATATGGAATACCTGGTAGGCCAAGATTATTCGAGGTTATTCAAAAGGTAAAGAAACTCAACAATTCAAAACCTAATAATATAGATTACATCGTTGCACCGCCTAGGATGGCATATTATATCGAATATAGTACCAGAATTTATAATATTTATCTCAAATATATTGCAGCCGAGGATATCCATGTCTATTCTATAGACGAGGTTTTTATGGATGTGACGAACTATTTAAATACATACAAGCTATCGGCTAGGGAGCTTGCAACTAAAATTTTATTAGATGTTCTGGAGAGCACCGGAATTACAGCAACAGCTGGGATTGGTACCAATCTATATCTGGCCAAAATTGCAATGGATATTCAGGCAAAGCGAATGTTAATAGATAAAAATGGAGTGCAAATAGCCCATTTAGATGAAATGAGCTATCGCAGATTATTATGGTCACATAGGCCACTCACAGATTTTTGGAGGGTGGGGAAGGGATATGCTAAAAAATTAGAGAAACATGGGATTTTTACTATGGGGGATATTGCAAGATGTTCCATAGGCAGGCCTAATGAATATTACAATGAAAAATTATTATATGATTTATTTGGTATTAACGCAGAGCTGCTTATTGACCATGCGTGGGGCTGGGAGCCGTGTAGGCTAGCTGATATTAAAGCCTATAAACCTGCTAGTAAAAGTATTGGCTCAGGCCAGGTGCTTCAATGCGCCTATAGCTATGAGAAAACAAAGATAATTGCCTGGGAAATGGCCGATTTACTCTCCCTTGATTTGGTAGATAAGAGGCTTGTAACGGATCAAATTATTTTAACTGTGGGCTATGATATTGAAAACCTGACAAATCCCAAAATAATGAGTATGTACCAAGGGGAGATCACCACGGATAATTATGGACGCAAGATTCCAAAGCCAGCATATGGCACTATAAATCTTAAGAGCCACACATCTTCCACAAGACTAATTATAGAGGCGGTTATGGAATTATTTGAAGATATAATTGATAAGAACCTTTTAGTTAGGAGAGTTAATATCTCAGCAAATCGTGTTGTAGATGAGGATAGCATCCAAAAGGAAGATGAAAATCAGCAACTAAACCTATTTATAGATGACCAGCCTACACAAGAGAAAAAGAAAAAGGAAGCAGCAGAGCTATTGCGGGAAAGAAAGATGCAAGAGGCAATTCTAGAACTAAAGGAGAGGTTTGGAAAGAATGCAGTTATAAAGGGTGTAAACTTGCAAGAAGGAGCCACCACAGTAGATAGAAACCGCAGGATTGGAGGGCATAAAGCATGAGTGCAAACTACAAAGATATAATCCATTTGCCAAGGCATGTATCTAAGAC
>CAYUEJ010000086.1:0-6683 GCA_964442565.1 uncultured Candidatus Epulonipiscium sp. | reverse complement strand
TTGCATTCATCGTTACAACAATTTTGGTCTCACACGCATTAGGAAGAACAAACCTTGCATCTTCTATTGCCTTTTTCTTATCCTTATGTTCCCTCGTCAAAATTTCAACTATGTCATCATATCTTTTTTGATCTTCTTCCATAGCTTGTATAAAGATTTCTTTAGCCTCTTTATTATTTTCAATGCTTGGTGGTATTACATATTCAAATTGCCCCTCTGTTACATAACGCTGACTTTTTTGAGAGTAGCTGGCTCCAATTCTATGCCTTACTAGCTGGTGTGTAAGTGTTCTAGAGACACCTTCCACCCCAAAGGTAAAGCTTACATGCTCAAAGGGTGATTCATGCCCCATCCCGCCTAGCATCTCTACAAAAGAGTCTATGCTTTCCTTAGTTAGGTTGTTTAAGAGGCCCTCTATATCGCTAGCTGAGTAGCATAGTTTTGCCGCAGCAGCTATATATTTCTCTGGCTCTGGTGTGTGGGTTAAAAGTGTTACCTTGCAGTTTGTTTTCATGCCTTAGCCTCCTCTAACTTTTTAAGTCCATATTCGATTATTTCTAAAATCCTGTCTATATTTTGATCTATATATAGGTATCCTATTAGGGCTTCTAAGCCTGTAGCATGTCTATAAGTAAGAATATCTGTATTTTTTGCTGATGAACTGCTTTTTGCATTTCGCCCTCTTTTAAATATATCCTCTTCTTTTTCAGTGAGTATTTCTTTGATATGATTATAAAACTCTGCTTGTCCCTTTGCCTGGACAAATTCCTTGGTTGCTTGATGGTACTTATTAACCTGTGCATTCCCCATCCCCATAACAACTGTTCTAATCATCACTTCATATACTGCATCCCCTATATAGGCAAGGGCAAGAGGTGAATACTCCCTTGCATTTTGTTTCTTACCTAAATTTGCATGGATTAGTAATTCTTTTGTTTTATCGATCATACCTATCTCCTTAATTATAAACGCTTCCAGCGTACACCTTGTCTTGTATCTTCAATAGCAATCCCTTTTTCTAAAAGTTCTTCCCTAACCTTATCAGCCATAGCAAAGTCCTTTTCTTTTTTTGCTTGTGTACGTTTTTCGATTAAAGCTTCTATAACTTCATCTGTTAGTTCATCTTCATTTTCTTTCTTGGGGGCATCATAAAATATCCCAAGTATATCGCATAATTTTATAAACTCATCATATACTTTATTTGTGAATTCTACCGATGAGTGTTCCTTCATATTCATGTTAATCCATTTTACCATTTCAAAAATGCTACTTATTGCATCTGCTGTATTAAAGTCATCCTCCATAGCCTCATGGAACTTAGCTTCGAAACTTGGAAGTTCATTAAGGAGTTTTGACTCTTCTTCTTTAATATCTTCTTCTTTATTATTTCCAATATAAAATTCTAGGTTAGTCTTACAGTTTTGAAGTCGCTCCAGGCTATTTTTTGCAGATTCCATAAGCTCCTGACTAAAGCTGACTGGGCTTCTATAGTGAGCGTTTAACATAAAGAAACGAACTACTTCGTAGCCAAACTTTTCTGCTACTTCCCTAAGTGTAAAAAAGTTCCCTAGTGATTTAGACATTTTCCTGTTGTCCATATTTAAAAAGCTATTATGAATCCAGTATTTTGCAAAGGGCTTTCCAGAAGCTGCTTCACTTTGGGCAATTTCGTTCTCATGGTGTGGGAATACAAGGTCTTCGCCCCCCGCATGGATATCAATTGTGTCCCCTAAATACTTCTTGCTCATTGCTGAGCACTCTATGTGCCAGCCCGGACGGCCATCACTCCATGGACTTTCCCATGCTGGCTCTCCTTCCTTTTTAGGTTTCCATAAAACAAAGTCCATAGCATTCTTTTTTTCTTCATCTACCGCTATACGAGAGCCGAGTTCAAGTTCATCAAGTATCTTTTTAGATAATTTACCGTAGTTTTCCCAGCTTTCTGTATCAAAATATACACTTCCATTTATCTCGTATGCATGACCCCTATCAATTAGCGTTTCAATTAAATCAATAATAGAATCCATTTCTTCAGTAACTCTTGGATGTGCTGTTGCTCGCTTTACATTAAGGCCGTCTGCATCTTTTAGTGTTTCAGCAATATAGTAGTCAACAACTTCCTGGGCTGTTTGGCCTGTTTCCTTTGCATAGTTAATAATCTTATCATCTACATCTGTAAAGTTTTGGATGTAATTAACATCATAACCCCTATATTCTAAGTATCTACGTACTGCATCAAATGCAATATATGGTCTTGCATTCCCTATATGAATATAATTATAGACCGTAGGGCCACAAACATACATTTTAATCTTTCCTGGTTCAACTGGAATAAGTTCCTCTTTTTGTCTTGTTAATGTATTATAAAGTCTTATACTCATTTTCTCCCCACTTTCTCTTGTTTATTCTTTCTTTTCATAAGTTTCAAATAAGGCACAGTTCCCCTTTATGGTGCAACCTTCATGTTCGCATTTGCATGCTACTTCCTCGCTAATATCTAAGGTTTGCTCACTACCTTGCAAATCATCTAGCTTTTTATTAAGCTGGCTAACCATATTAGTGAGCTTGCAAATTTCCATTTGAACTGGGTCTGGTATTATAACTTGATCTAATGCATCGCAAGGGTCTACGCGTTTTCCCTTATGTTTTACTATTTTACCTGGTATCCCTACGATTGTTGCATCTGCTGGGACCTCCTGAAGTACGACAGCACCTGCTGCTACACGGGCATTATCTCCTACTTTAAATGGTCCTAAAACTTTTGCACCAGCACTAATCATTACGTTATTACCGATAGTAGGATGCCTCTTGCCCCCTTGCTTACCTGTACCCCCTAAGGTTACACCATGATATAAGGTTACATCGTTGCCAATCTCACAAGTCTCACCTATAACAACCCCCATGCCATGATCTATAAATAACCTTTCTCCTATTACAGCTCCAGGGTGGATTTCTATCCCTGTAAGTCCCCTTGATATTTGCGAAATTAGTCTGGCTAAAAAGAACATTTTCTTTTTATATAATTTATGAGCTATTCTATGGGATAGCATTGCATATAAGCTTGGGTATAGAAACGCTTCTGCTGTACTTTTTATAGAAGGATCCCTTTGTTTAATTGAGTTTATTTCTTCTGAAAGACGCCCCATATTTCCCCCCCCTAATGCAAACTTCGCCTCCAACAAAGAGACGAAGTTATTTTGTTTGTTAAATAAATGTATTGATTCTATTAATCATTCCTTCTTTACCTAAGATTTGAATGATATCTGGCATCTCTGGTCCATGACATTGTCCAGTAAGGGCAACGCGAACTGTCATAAATAGATTTTTGCCTTTAATTCCTGTATCTTTTTGAACTTCTTTAAATACAGATTTTGCAAAGGTTAAATCAATATCTTCCGCAGCCTCTACCTTTGCTTTAAAGGATTCAAGAACTACTTTAACGTGGTCAGGTTTCATTACCTCACAGGCCTCTTCGCTTTCAGGTTCTACTTTATCATCAAAGAAAATACCAACGTGGTCTATAATTTGTGATAGGTAATCTAAATTACCACGAGTAGCTGATACAAGCATCTTAATCCAGTCGTAACGCTCTTCTATATCTTTATCTGTAATTAAATCAGCTTCTAATAAGTATGGAATACATAGCTTTGTAATATAGTCTAAATCACTTGATCTAATATACTGCCCATTAATCCAGTTAAGCTTCTTAACATCAAATACTGCTGGATTTTTACTAACACGGTCAAGGGTAAACATCTCTTCTAGCTGCTTAAGGGTAAATATTTCTTCTTCACCTTCTGGTGACCACCCTAAAAGGGCCAAGAAGTTAATAATAGCCTCTGGTAGGTATCCCTTGTTTCTATATTGGTCAACATGGGTAGAGCCATGGCGCTTACTCATCTTACTTCTATCTTCTCCAAGAATTAACGATACATGAGCAAACTTTGGTGGTTCCCATCCAAAGGCCTCATATATTAAAACTTGTCTTGGCGTATTAGATAAATGCTCCTCACCACGGATTACAGTTGTAATTTCCATAAGGTGATCATCAACACTTACTGCAAAGTTATATACTGGTGTTCCATCTGCCTTAGCAATAATAAAATCACCAACTCCATTACTTTCAAATACTACTTCACCACGAACTTTGTCGTTAATTACAATATCTTCATCTTCTGGTACCCTAAAGCGAACTGTTGGAATCCTTCCTTCAGCCTCATAAACTTCAATTTGCTCTTTAGTTAAGTCCCTACACTTACCTGCGTAACGTGGCATTTCACCTTTTGCACGCTGAACCTCACGGTCTGCTTCCGTCTCTTCTGCCGTGCAATAGCACTTATATGCTTTGCCCTCTTCAAGTAAAGCATTAAGGTATTTCTTATATATCTCTGGTCTTTCAGTACAACGGTAAGGGCCATAATCCCCACCCACTTCAATACCTTCATTCCAGTCGATTCCAAGCCAACGCAAATCTTCGATTATAACATCTTCAGACTCTTTTGTGCTTCTTGCTGCATCTGTATCTTCTATACGAAGTAAGAATGTGCCACCCTTATTTTTCGCCTCTAAATAATTAAATAGTGCTGTTCTAGCACCACCTATGTGTAAATGGCCTGTTGGGCTTGGTGCAAATCTTACTTTTTCAAGTTGGTTCATTCAAATTTCCTCCTAATAAGCTAACTGTATATCTTACATTAACTGCTTATTTCATTATAATATATGGCTATCTATTGTGCAACTAAAAACATGTTTCTAAGGACTATCCAGTTTTGTGGTGCTGATAATCCTAGAACCCAGTAGCTAACTCCCCTTAGGGCATACTGGTCTACTAATTCATATTTGGCTCTAAAACTTCTAGCATCCTCAAACCAAACTACATGCGCTACACCTTCGGCAGTCACATAGTTAAAAAAAGGTACCTGGGCTAAAACATCATATTGTATATCCACCCCATACTGGGCTGCTAATTGTAGAGCGCTTGTATAGTCTACCAATCTAGCCATATCCCCTGTCACAAAGGGTAGCTTCCAGTCAAAACCGTAAAATGGTACTCCCATCAAAATCTTATCTCTTGGAATCACAGATACTGCATAATCTAACACCTTAACAATTTCATTAACGGGAGCTACAGCCATAGGTGGACATGCTCCGCATCCCCAATCATAAGTCATAACTATTACAAAATCTAGCATCTCCCCCTGGGCCTTATAATCATGGGCTCCCCACCACTTACCAGTGGTCATATCATAGGTCTTTGGAACAAGTGCTGTTGACACTGGATAGTTATACTGGTGAAAGAAGTCCACCGCATTTTGCAAAAACTCATTGTATAGCTGGCGATCTTCGGGAAACAGCATCTCAAAGTTAATATTAAGCCCCATATACCCCTTTGCCTGCATGACGGATAAGACATTGTTAAATAAGGTATCCTGAACTTCAGGACTTGAGATGATAACCCTTGCCCTTTCCGGGTCAAAGCCAGGGCCTCCTGCATTACTAATACTCATTAGCATATTAATACCCATTTCGGTGCTAACTGCAACAATGGCATCATCATCAAATTCTCTTAGGGTTCCATCTTCATTAACAATATAATTAGACGGGGTTATATAGGTTAAATCCATTCCAACTTGGCGAACTGTTGCAGTATCAATCTCTGGTGTCTCTGGCACAATGTATCCATTTACCTCAATTGTTCCTAGATTTTCAGTTTGACCATTAATAACAAGTATCATCCCAGCAAATAATTGATTGCCATTATTTAAATTGTTATCCCTGATTATGTTTATGGGACTGGTGTTAAATTTCCTACTTATACTACTTATTGTATCTCCGTTTTGAACGGTGTATTCTACCTTGTCTACATCAAAAATAAGTGCCTGCCCTCCAATTAAAAATGGCATTTCCTCTAACCCATTATCACCTACAAGCTGCTGTATATTTAAATTATAGGTTGTTGCTAAGTCGTATAGGTAATCTCCTTCTTGTACTGTATAAATAATCATACATACACCTCTTTGCTTTATTGAACTAATACATTCATATGAAGTAAAGGGTGGCTATATGATATATTATCTTTTCTTAACAAGTGCAATAGCCTGTGAGGATATTCCTTCCCCCTGTCCTGTAAAACCAAGCCCCTCCTCTGTAGTTGCTTTAATATTAATTTGATTCTTATCTATCTTTAATACACTTGCAATTTTCTCCCTCATTTGGTCTATATAGGGGCTCATTTTTGGTTTTTGGGCTATAATTGTGGAATCAATATTGCCAATCTCATATCCTGATTTATACAAAATCTCACCTACATGTCCTAAGAGCTTCAGACTAGAAACACCTTTATATAGCGGATCTGTGTCTGGAAAGTGTTTACCTATGTCTCCTGCTCCTATTGCCCCAAGTATGGCATCCATAATAGCGTGGGTTAGTACGTCTGCATCGGAGTGCCCTAACAACCCCTTCTCATAAGGGATATTTATACCCCCAATAATTAAATCCCTATCTTCTACTAGTTTGTGCACATCATAACTCATTCCAACTCTCATGTTTAAAATCTCCTCTTATATTTATCTATTATTTATCTTCTATATATATTTGTAAGGAAAGTAGAACTTTCCTAATTATAACACAAATAACCCACCACATATGTGATGGGTTAACTTATTTAAGATTATGGTCGCTAT
>CAYUEJ010000085.1:5819-6719 GCA_964442565.1 uncultured Candidatus Epulonipiscium sp. | reverse complement strand
TCTAGTATTGCCTCTATAGTCCCTGGCCCTTTTCTAGATGAGATACATATAATCCGCTCAAAGAATCTTTTTTCAATCATTTCTTTTAAAACTGGCTTGCTCATAATATCCTTCAAGGTGCTTCCGTGAACGGTACAGACTATTTTTACCCCTGCATTTAAAACTTCTTCTATGGCAAATAAATCTTCTTTTTTTCCAATTTCATCAACGGCTATAAGATCTGGTGACATAGAACGAAGCAACATAAGCATGCCATCAACTTTTGTGCAGCCATCTAATACATCAGTCCTGGGGCCTATATTGTTTTGAGGAACCCCCTTATAAGACCCTGCTATTTCAGACCGTTCATCTACAAGCCCTACTGTCATTCCACTGTGCAAGGAGGACCCCTTACTGATTTGACGGATTAAATCTCTAAGGATTGTTGTTTTTCCACATCGTGGGGGCGAAACTAGCAAGGTGTGATAAATCGTATGATGGGGCGTATAGATATAGGGCAGAATTTTATTTGCGGCACCAATAATTTCGTGAGCCACTCTTATATTCATAGCACCAACATAGCGAATGGATTTAATTTTTCTATCCTCAATAATTACTTTACCTACAATCCCTACTCTATGACCACCTTCTAAGGTAATATAGCCTTGTCTTAGTTCTTCTTCAAAGGCATACATGGAATATTGGCTCATGATTTCCAGGGTGTTTTGAATATCACTTAAGCTGGCAACTACTGCTTGGGATAGATGATTGGTGTAGCTACCATCTAATCTAATAAACAGCTCCTTATTTTCTTTGACAATAATAATGGGTTGGTTGACCCGAATTCTTATTTCATAGATCAGTTCAAACTCTCTAGGATCTAGCATTTGGAAAATATTTTTTAAACGAATCCCTAAAGCA
>CAYUEJ010000085.1:0-5809 GCA_964442565.1 uncultured Candidatus Epulonipiscium sp. | reverse complement strand
ATCAGATCTTGCTATAAAGGCTTCTTTTAGGTCCTTCGTATAGCTTCCATCTAACTGAATAAAGCTTTCCCGCCTATCTTTAATGATTATAATTGGTTGATTAATACGGATTCTAATTTCATAAATCAGGTCAAACTCTTCTTTAGCAAGTTTATCAAAGATTGTTTTAAGCCTTATGCCTAAAGCATTTAAAATGGTTTCTTTTATATCCATAGCATTCTCCTTTGTGAGTTTCTTATTGTTATATGTATGATAGTCTGTCCCATTATAGAACACAAAAAAGCAGAGACTAAATTAGTCTCTGCTTTGATGCTTAAGCTTTGAGGTTTTATGCTCGGCCTAAGTAGTCTCCTGAGCTGGTTTCTACTTTGATTTTTTCGCCTTGATCAATAAAGAGTGGAACCATTACTCTAGCACCAGTCTCAACGATTGCTGGCTTTGTGCCACCTGATGATGTATCACCTTTAAATCCTGGCTCTGTTTCTGTTACTTCAAGCTCTACTGTAATTGGTGGTTCAATACCAAATACATTACCCTTATGGGATAGAACCTTAACCATTTGGTTTTCTTTAATAAACTTTAACTCGTCTTCTACCTTGTCTGCATCTACTGCAACCTGCTCATATGACTCCACGTCCATAAAGTGATACATATCGCCATCACTGTATAAGTACTCCATATCTTTACGATCTATGTGAGCTTTTGGCATTTTTTCACTTGGTCGGAATGTTTTCTCAATTGCTCCACCTGAAATAACGTTTTTTAGTTTACAACGAACAAAGGCTGCACCCTTACCTGGCTTAACGTGTTGGAACTCTAAAATTTGAAAAATATGTCCATCATATTCTATAGTAACCCCGTTCTTAAAATCGCCTGCTGAAATCATGTATATACCTCCTAATAAGATTGTCTAATATAGTGTAAACGATATTGCTTGTTTTTTCAATCTTTAAATTTAAACTCATTCTTTAATGAATGACAATTAAGTCTTTTGGAGAATAAGTTAAATTTTCTATTCCGTTTTCTGTAACAAGGACTAAGTCTTCAATCCGCACCCCGCCAAAATCAGGTATATAGATCCCTGGTTCTACTGTTACAACCATCCCTACTTCTAACTTTGTATCATCTGTCATAGATAAGCGTGGACTTTCGTGAATGTCTAGGCCTACAGAGTGTCCAAGGCCATGACCAAAGTAGTCACCATAACCTTTTTCTGCAATAATATCTCTTGCTATGGCATCAATCTCTTTACCTGTTTTACCAGGTTTAATGGCTTTTAGAGCTTCTTGGTTGGCCAAAAGAACTGTCTTGTATATGTCTAGATGTTTTGGGCTTGGTTCTCCAATTAAAATTGTTCTTGTCATATCAGAGCAGTATCCATTATAAATACAACCAAAGTCCATAACAACAAAATCTCCTGCTTTAAGGATCACATCACCCGGAACTGCGTGGGGTAATGAAGATTTAGTGCCTGCTGCTACAATAGAACTAAAAGATGTCCCTTGGGCTCCGTTTTTGCGCATATTAACTTCTAGCTCTAGTGCAATGTCATTTTCTGTGATACCTTTTGAGTAATTTTCTTTAATAAAGCGAATGATATTGGTAAAGGCAATATCCCCTATGGTTTCGGCTCTTTTTAGATTTTCAATTTCTTCAGGGTCTTTAATTTGTCTTAGGTTTTCAACAATAGATTGAGTACCTACAATAGCAATGTCCCCAAAGGCAGTTTTATATTCCTCATACTGAGCATATGTGACATGGTTACTCTCGATTCCTATAGCTTTAACCTGATCTTGGTCCATGAGCTCTTTAAGGAGTGGCAATAAACCCTTGGCTTGGTGGTTTTGAATGTTATAGTCTGGGCACTGCTTAGTAGCCTGCTCTATATAACGAAAATCTGTTAAAAGCACCTGTCTTTTGGGAGAAATATATAATACACCTGCAGACCCTGTAAAATAACTTAAATACCTTCTGTTAGATGAATCTGTGACAATCATTGCGTCCAGATCTTTTTCTTTTAGTAAACAAAGTAGCTTCTTAGTTCTTTGGTTCATTGTATGACTCCTTATTTAGGTTTTTGTATTGTGTCTAAATGATTATGTAGTGCATGAATGCCTAGTATATAGCTGTATTTGCCAAAGCCACATAGTTGTCCCACACATACTGGTGCAATGACAGATTCCTTGCGAAAAGCTTCCCTGCTATTAATGTTAGACAAATGGACCTCAATTGTAGGTATAGAAACACTTGAAATAGCATCTCTAATGGCATAACTATAGTGGGTAAATGCCCCAGCATTAATAATGATGCCGTCTATTTGATTATGATAACATCCTTGTATAAAATCAATTATTTCCCCTTCATGATTAGACTGAAAAATGTCCATATCCATCTCATATTTAGAGGCTTCTTCTAATATTTCTTTGTTAATGGTGTCATAGCGATCTCCCCCATAAATTTCTGGGTTTCTAATACCCAGAAAGTTAAGGTTTGGACCATGAATTAGAACGATTTTTTTCATTGAATTCCCCTTAATATTAAAGTGCAAATCTCTTTAGGCGTTTTGCCATCTACTTGAATGGTATAATGGGCCGCTTCTTTATAGAGCGTCTCCCGTTCTTTTAGCATTTGGCATATTCTACCGTACACATCATCCCCTATAAGCAAAGGTCTTGATGTATCATGCTTAACATTATTATAAATCTGCCCTGGGCTTGCTTCTAAATAGATAACAATGCCCTTATTTAAAATCTCTTTATTATCATCTATGGTTACGATTCCACCACCCGTTGAGACAACAGACTGTGGTATTCCCATAGCCTGGCTAAGAGCAGTAGTCTCAGTTTTCCTAAAATACTGCTCTCCCTTGGTCTCAAAAATCCTTGATATCTTCATCTCTTCATTGCTTTCTACCAGATCATCTGTATCTATAAACTGATGTTCTAACTCCCTTGCCAACACTTTACCAACTGTGGTTTTGCCAGAACCCATAAAGCCAATTAGAATAATATTTTTAGTCATGTCGTTCATTCCCACTGACAATCATGGTTCCTTTGGTAATGGCTGCTATGATATCTGTACTAAATTGTTGTTGCAACATACTTAGCTTTACATATAAATAACTTTCATCGGAAACCACGTACCTAGGTTGAAGTTGGTTAAGTGCTACGGCCATAATATCTAGCTTGCACCTATCACATTTGCAAACTTCCATATCTTGGGTGGCCATATCAAACATTTGATTAACTAAAATCTCCATATAATTCTTAAGTTCTAACATTACAATCCCCCTTACTTTCTGTCTACTGGATAGATCTTTACCCTTCCTGTGACTGGTAATACTGTTATTCTAACTTGGTGGGATTTGGAATATAACAAAATAGTTCCTCCTCCACTAGGCACCAATTTCCCATTGAACTTTAATGTTCTACCTGGAAAATTTGTTCGCTCAATGGTAATGCCACGTGGTATTGAGATTTCGTCAGTAATTCTATTGTCCTTAATTTGAATACATCTTCCAGTTAGTGTATAGAAACCTAGCTCATACATAGCTTGCTCTCCATAAGCCTTATCTTGTGTCTGTCTAATGAGGGTTTGTATCTCCCTGGCTGTCATAAAAAGATTCATCCGGCTGGTTGCCTTGTGGGCAGATAAGCCAATGTTTGCAAAAAGAACTGCTCCTAAAAGCACCAGTAGCAGTTCAATCATGGTAAATCCTCTTTCGCTTTTTAGCATACCTTCTCCCTTTCAAAAAAGGGATTATATCGTCATTTGGGTATACTCCTTGCTTATCTTATCAAGTAATAACTCTAACTGAGCATCTGTCAGTTGTCTATTATTCCAAATCTCATAAGCCTTTATTGCTTGATATAGTAACATCCCAAATCCATTGATTATATAACTCCCTTGGCTTTTGGCATTCTTGAGAAAGAGTGTTTCGAAGGGATTATATATCAGGTCTACTGCTACGGATATCCGCTGGTAAAACTTCAAATCATCTATAGGTGCTGCGTCTTTAGATAAGCCCATACCAACGCTAGTGGTCTGAAAACAGATACAATGGCCTGGAATGACATCCCACTGGTCTAAAGCTAATGCACTTATACTGATATTATAATACTTTTTCACTTCAATTGCTAGTAACTGGGCATTAGTTTGTGTGCGGTTTAGGATAGTGATGCTTTTGGCGCCGTAATTGGCCGCCATCATGCATACGGCTCTAGCAGCGCCGCCTGCCCCTAATACAACGACATCTTTGCCCTCTAGACTTACATTATTTTGAACTAAAGAAGTATAGAGACCATCAGCGTCTGTATTATATCCGCTGTAGCCTCCTTCTTCATACTTTAGTGTGTTAACCGCACCTATCTTTAGGGCTAAAGGATCAACATGGGTAAGGAGTGCAATAACATCTTGCTTATAAGGGTGGGTCACATTAAACCCCTTAATCCCCAGTCCATGGGCTCCTTCTATTGCTTTAGGGAGATCTCCGTCACTTACAGGGAACGGTACATAAACTGTATCTATTTCTAAAAAACTCGAAATAGTATTGTGAATCATTGGGGATAGGCTAAGTGTGACTGGCTTTCCTATAATCCCAAAAACCCCAGTTGTACCTGAGACCTGTTTGTTAATTGTTACGTGATTTCTCATAGGCATTAAGAATTCTCCTTTCGATTCCACGTTTAACTTTGGTGATCCATTCATCCTTATCACTAACCGGCACTACTAAAATAGTAGTAATACCTACCCTATTACCCCCATAGATATCTGTAAATATCTGATCTCCAACGATAGCTGTTGATGTTGTGTCTGTTCCAAGTAACTTCATTGCGCGTTTGAACTTTGCTGTTAGGGGCTTATTTGCTTTGTGAATGGCTATTAATTTTAATCCCGTATTAAAACGAATCACTCTCTCCTTACTATTATTGGAGAATAAACAAATTCTAAACCCTTTTTCTTGTAATTCTTTAAAAAATTTTATTATTTCTTTAGATGGCTCTTTTATATCGTAAGGAACCAAGGTATTATCAATGTCAAAAACAAGGGCTTTAATACCCTTGTTCTTTAAATCTTCTGTATCTATTTCAAAAATAGATTTAATATAGTAGTCTGGATAAAATCTTTTAAGCATATGTTTTACCTCTCTAAGTATCTTAAGTGTTTTACTTAGTTTACTATTCCTCTTCCTCAAGGTCAAGGTCTACTTCTTCTTTAACCATAGCACTCGAATTAAGTTCTTCCTGTTTTATTAGTCTTACTGAGGGAATTCTTAGATCCTTGTCTACCACAAATAGATAGGTATATTCATAATGAGTAACTTTTCCTCCGGTTAAAGTAACTTCTCCATTAATAACTACTTGGTAAGCTGAAAATTCAGCACTAGATGATACGTGTGGCTTAATAACAACGTCCTTAGCAACATCGAAGTCTAAGCGGTCCATATTATCCTTTAAAGGTATAATCACTGGGTCGAATTGCTGCTTATAATTACTCTTATCAAGTTTTAATATATCAACAAGTTCCAAGTCTGTCTCAAGTACAATCTTAAAAGTATCAAAGTTTGCCTCAGAGGCTTTTCTATAATAAGTATAGAAGTTATAATTTTGCTTCATAAATGCATTTAAAAACTTATAAATCACTGCCGCTTCTTTATCATCAACTTCGTCTAGGAAAGACAATCTATTAATAAAGTGATTGTTTTCCATATGTGCTTGTTCGTCTATCCCATAAAATAGACCTGTTTTTTCTCTAACAGAACTAACAGTGAACTCTTCCCCTTTCGGTACTTCAACGAAGTAATGCAAAG
>CAYUEJ010000084.1:0-6736 GCA_964442565.1 uncultured Candidatus Epulonipiscium sp. | reverse complement strand
GCTTTCCCCTAACTTAAACCTGTTTTTCATATACGCTTGTCCATAAAATACCACGAAAATACTACCTGTATGATCTTTGATTCTAACCTTTACAATAATCAGCCGCCCTTTTTTCATTATTTGAGCTGGCGCTGCTACTGTACCAATCACTGTATTTGACTGGCCCATCTCAATTTCATCGATTTTTTTAATATCACGGCGATCATCATGCTCCCTTGGATAATATGTGATAAGATCAAGGACTGTAAAAACATTTAATCGCTCCAGCTTTTCACCAGTTTTTTCTCCCACACCCTTAATCTTATAAATAGAATCTGATAACCTCATATATCCTCCTTGTCTATTCCAATATGAATGGTTACAAAAAACAGCTTACAAAGGATGATTATATCATCCTTTGTAAGCTGTTTTCAACAGCCTTATTTTAGTTTTTATTCTACTGAAATGATATAATAATAGACTGGTTGCCCACCACTATGAGCTTCAATATCATAGTCAGAATAATTTTCTTCTAGGTATTCTCCCAGCTTATTTGCATCATCAGCCTTAACATCCTCGCCGTAGTAAATACTGATAATCTCAGAACCCTCATCTACCATGGCCTCAATAAGCTCTTTGGCTGCATCTTCTAAAGTTTCTGATACGATTTCAATCTCATCATCTAATATTCCCAGGAAGTTACCCTGTTTAATTTCCTTGCCATCTACCATAGTATCCCTGACAGCATGAGTAATTTGACCAGTCTTAACCTCTTTAATAACTTCATTCATATCTTCTAATACAGCCTCTATATCTGCACCTGGGTTATAAGCAATCATTGCTGATATACCCTGTGGTATTGTTTTTGTAGGAATAACATAAACCTTGCAATCTTTTGTAATTTTAGCAGCCTGCTCGGCAGCTAAAAGAATATTTTTATTATTAGGAAGTATAATTACAGTCTTTGCATTACAGTTTTCGATTGCATGTAATATATCATCTGTACTAGGGTTCATGGTTTGACCACCCTCAATAACTTCATGAATGCCAAGTGTTGACATTATCTCTGCAATTCCCTTGCCTGCTGCAATAGAGATAAATCCAATATCTATTTTTTCCTTTGGCTTAACAGGCTTTTGCTTAGCTTCTAGGGCCATGTGTTGTTCTCTCATATTGTCTATCTTAATATTGCTTAAAGGTCCAATTGCAATTGCCTTCTCAAGGGCCCTCCCTGGATTATCTGTGTGCACGTGAACCTTAACAAAATCTTCATCAGACACAACAACGATACTATCGCCAATTCCTGATAGGTACTCTTTCATACCTTCTTCATCATACTGTGAATCCTCTGTACGATTTACAATAAACTCTGTACAATATCCAAACACTATATCCTCGACATTAAAGTTATGGATGTGGTCTGGGAATACTGGCGCTTCTTTAGCAATCGGTGCCACGTATGTATTATCTTCTCCAGTTAATACAGTTATCGCACCTTCTACAATACACATTAAACCCTCTCCACCAGCATCAACTACCCCTGCTTCCTTAAGCACTGGTAACATATCTGGTGTCTGATCCAAAACTTCACGTCCGTACCTTGCAGTTTCTGTTAATACCTCAAGTAGATCATTAGATTCTAATGCTAGTTCTACAGCCTTAGTAGCTAACGCTCTAACAATTGTTAAAATCGTTCCTTCTTTTGGCTTCATTACAGCCTTATATGCTGTATTAGCCCCTTCTTCCATAGCATTTGCAATTGTTATGGCATCTGCTGTCTCATGCCCCTTAAGTCCCCTATAAAACCCTCTAACAATCTGGGATAGTATAACTCCAGAGTTACCTCTTGCACCCCTTAAGGACCCAGAAGATGCTGCTTTAGCAACTGCATGTACTGTATCCTCTTCTACACCTTCCACTTCCCTTGCTGCTGCTAAAAATGTTAATGACATATTAGTACCTGTATCACCATCAGGTACAGGGAATACGTTTAGGTCATTGACCATTTGTTTATTTGCATCCAATCTATTAGCACCAGCAACAAACATTTGTTTCAAGACAGATGCATCTATACTTTCTATTTTCACTACAAAAGCCTCCTTGTAATAGTGCTATCTATCTACACGCACTCCTTCAATAAAAATATTAACTTTTTCTACTTCTAATCCTACTTGTTCCTTAACTTTGTATTTTACAGTGCTAATTAAGTTATCTGCTACTGCTGAAATCTTAACACCATATTCTACAATTATATGAAAACTAAGGGTTAGTTTATTATCGTTAATCTCAATTGCAATACCTTTAGTTAAACTATCTAACATAAGTAGCTGCACTAATCCATCTTTAACATTACGAGCTGCCATTCCAACTACACCGTAGCATTCCATCGCTGTAATGCCACTAATTCTCGCAATCACTTCCTCATCAATTGTAACATTCCCATATTCAGTAAAAAGCTTACCAGCCATTTGAGTACCTCCTAATCTTTATTTTTCTACTTTCTCACAAGCATGTGGGCAGAATAATATATAGCTATTATATCACAAAACTAAGACACTTAACAAACCTTTTAAATATATTCTCATAATCTCTTGAAATGTTACCTTATATCTGATAAAATGTATCATGATATGTCTGGGGACATGTATAAAGGAGGTGTTTGCAATGGCCAAATGCGAAATTTGTTCTAAAGGTGTTAGCTTTGGAATTAAAGTGAGTCACTCTCATAGAAGATCAAATAAAATGTGGAAGCCAAATGTTAAGCGAGTTAGGGTCTTAGTAAACGGAGCTGCTAAGAATGTTAATGTTTGTACACGTTGCCTACGTTCTAACTTAGTTGCAAGAGCGTAAATAATGAGTAAAATACTAAAGGTATGTGTCTAATTGGCACATACCTTTTTGTATTTTAGCATCCTTTGGTTAAAAAATATCCCAGGCTAAGTAATGCAAATGCTACAGCAAGGGCCCAGCCAAATGCTGGAACCAAAACAGCTAGTAGCATTCCAAATCCAACACAAAAACTTATAAGACCTAATACCCTGTGCCTCATTTTTTTACCTCTTCCACATTTTTATATAATTATAATATTCTAAATTACATAAAAACGTGAAGCATGCTACTCCTTATACCTTATAATTACTAATATCCCATTAGCTACCCTAATCTCCGCCTCTGACTCACTCATATAGTTACTTATTCCGTAGGGGGTACCAAGCTCAAATTTGCCGTTATTAACTGCATAGGCAAGGCCCTTTGTATAAACTCCTGTAACTTCTTCTGTAAGTGGTAGCAAACTAACACCATCACCAATATCTCCATAGAGCTTAACACAGGAGTTATTAGCAATAATCTCATGGGATTCAGTAACAATTTTACACTTAATATTTTTATCTACCGCTTGCTTAAGTAGGTGTATATTAGCTAAACTATGATCAATGCGATCACCAAGGCCTGCTAAAATCTCTATGGAATCCGGCATTTTCCCTATGGCATAATGCAAGGCTATTTCTGTGTCTGTTTCATTTTTTATAGTATTATATTTTTTTATTTTAGTTCCTCTAGAACTAAATAACTCAACAATGTGCTTGGGAGTTGAATCGAAATCCCCTATGGCTACCTGTGGGTGGGCATCCATCTGCAAGGCATGTTTAAGCCCACCATCTGCACAAATAAGCAAATCATATTTATCAATCATAGACTCATAGAACTTATAATCTGAAATATAGCCATTAGTTAATATTGCAATTTTCATTGTTTCGTACCATATTCATTAAATATTTCAAGGAAATCACCTACAGTTTTAGCTGGGTCTTCTGTATTAAATACTGCTGAACCTGCTACTATTGATGTGGCGCCTGCGTCAATAACATCTTTAACATTAGCAAGGCCTATCCCACCATCTACTTGAATATCTATATCCTTACCTGTCTTGTTAATCATAGTTTTTAAAGTTTCAATCTTCCTTATGGAACTTTCAATAAAACTCTGACCCCCAAATCCTGGGTTTACAGACATAATTAAAACCATATCTAAATCTTCAAGCACATAATTTAAGATGCTAAGATCTGTTGCTGGATTTAGGGATACGCCAGCCTTAAGTCCAAGTTCCTTAATCCCTTGAATGGTCCTATGCAAATGGGTACATGCTTCTGCATGAACTGTAATAATATCCGCACCCGCATCGTAAAAATCTTTAATATATTTATCTGGTTCTTCAATCATTAAATGCACATCAAACACTCTTTTTGTATGTGGCCTAATAGCCTTAACAACGGGAGGGCCAAAAGTAATATTTGGAACAAAGTGTCCATCCATAATATCGATGTGTACCCACTGAGCCCCGGCCTTGTCTATTAACTCTATATCTCTTTGTAAGTTAGCAAAATCTGCTGCTAATATTGAGGGTGCCAGCTTAATCATATTACCATCTCCTTATATTTTTTTGTTGCTTGTATAGCTCTACATAGCCTTCATACCTTCTTGTGTCAATCTCTCCATCTTCTACTGCCTGTCTAACCCTGCAATTAGGCTCATGTATATGAGAACACCCATTAAACCTACAAGTACCTTCATAATCATAAAACTCCCTATAATAATCTTTTAACTGATCAGCTTCTAAATGTTCTATAGATACTGAGCCAAAACCTGGTGTATCTAAAACATATCCGCCAATTTCAAGTGGCATAAGTTCTACATGTCTTGTAGTATGCCTGCCTCTTTGAATCTTTTCACTTAAACCGCCTATTTCAAGGTTGAAGGAAGAATCTACAGCGTTTAGCAGTGTAGACTTCCCAACACCTGAGTTTCCTGCAAGAAATGAGGTTTTATCCTTTAAAACTTCCTTTAAGGGCTCAATTCCTACATCATTAGTGGCTGAGGCCACTAAAACCTTATAACCAACTTTGTTATAAATATCCTTTATCTTGATATATTGCTTATCCTTATCTGTATCTACTTTATTAATACAAATACAAGCATCTATATCTTGTTCTTCTACTAATATTAAAAGCCTGTCTAATAAATCTAAATTAGGCTTTGGATGATTTGCTGAAACTACTATAATTGCCTGGTCTACATTGGCAACTGGGGGACGTACCATATTATTTTTACGTGGCAAAATCTTCTCTATACTAGCAGTCTGATATCCGCCGCGCAAACTATCCTGATGCTGAATCAATATTTCTACATTATCACCAATAAGTGGTGAGATGTCTTTATTTCTAAATATTCCCCTAGCACTACATTCGTATATGGTGTCATTAGCTTTTACATAATAAAAACTAGCAATTCCCTTAATAATTTTCCCACTTATCATCTATTGTGTCACCTCATTAAAATCAATAGGATCTGCATATGTTGGCTCATTATCAATATAGGTTTCAACAGTTCCCCTGCCCTTGCCTTTTACTGAAACTACAAGTGGGAAGTCTTCTGCCTTAACATTGCCTTGGTATATTGTACTTGTATCACCATTTTCACTAATTAACCTAACTAAGACTTGATATTCCTCTTGTTCTTCTACGAATCCTGGAATATTTATAGTCAACTTCTTCGTTACTTCGGTAACTACTGGAACTTCACTTTTACCTTTACTAACTACTAGTGAAACTGATATAGATTTTTCTATATCCCTTCCTGCTGGAACACCCTGCCTAATAACTTTTCCTTTAGCAACAGTTTCACTCTCTTCATAGGAAACCCCTCCTACTGTAAGCCCTCTACTCTCTAGCATACTAATTGCTGCACTCTCATCCATATCGAATAACTCTGGAACAGCTATAGTTTGAATTTCTTTTCCTTTACTTACAATTACACTAACCACATCACCTGCATATAATTTAGTACCCGGCGCTGGATTTTGCTTGATAATGATGCCATCACCTAAAAAGTCATCGAATCTTCTTTCTGTAATCTGCAGTTCAAGGTCAAGATCTGTAAGCTGTGATTGGGCCCTTGAAAAATCGGTTTCTTTTATATCTGGAACCGTAATCTCCTCACCAGGGTCTTCTTCAAATTCATATGGGTCTTCTTCATCATTTTCTAACTCTTTGGCAATAATAACTTCAATTACTGTGCCTATAGGAACAATTTGTTCTTTTACTGGTGCCTGCCTAATAATTTCACCTGCTACTGCATCTTCTGACTCTTCTTCACCAACTATTTTTATATCAAGGCCCATGCCCTTTAAGTCTTCTATGACATTTTCAACTTGTGATTTAAAAAGGTCAGGAACAACAACCACCTTAGGTTTCCCCATTTTACTGATAAATGGCAGAGCAAATGCAGTTATAATCCCAATAAGAACAACAGCAGCTAAAATACCAGCTACAGTAACCATTACAGTATAGCCCTTACTAGGCTCATCATCATCTTCTTCTTCATCTTCATAATCTTCGTATAAATCATGTTTGTTTTGCAAGTTCGTATCCTCATTTCTATAACTAGGAACTTGTGATGTTTGCTGCCACATAGGAATCTGAAGTTCGTCCTCATCTTTAGCATTTTTCCTAATAAACTCAGTCTCTTTATCTGTCATTAAAATGGTTTCTTGATTTAAATCACCTGGCATATTTACAATCTTATAGGATGGATTGCTGTTTAATCTCATCATATCTTGTAGCATATTTTGAGCATTTGAATAACGCCTTTCTGGCACTTTTTGAGTTGCCTTTAGAATAATATCCTCGAGGGTAGGCGCTATACTAGGGTTAATTGACGATGGCCTTGGAATTTCATCATTAATATGCTTTAAGGCCAC
>CAYUEJ010000083.1:1606-6747 GCA_964442565.1 uncultured Candidatus Epulonipiscium sp. | reverse complement strand
GCAAATACAGAAAACCCAATAAACCAGGGTTCGTTTTCAAAGACTATTTTATATGCTTGGAAACAGTTAGCCTGCTCATTATTATCGATAGTAGCACTTTGAAAGGGGTCCCATGGGTGGATAGAAGCTTTAATAGTCCTTGGGAAACCTAGTTCGCCAAAGAAGATGGGCTTATCCCACTTTTCATAAAAATTCTTTACTTCCTGTCTAACATTTTGATTTCTATCAAAAATCTGGGTGCTACTTATGGCACTAACTAAATTTTGTGTAGAATTAGTATCATTATCAGTAAGTTCGAAATAAGCTGCAATGGAAATAATATCTAGCTTGGAAAATAGGGGGTTGTTAAGCTTATCCTCATAATTTTGAATGGTATCAGGATCCCAAGTAGCAGTTGCCCACCAGCTAGTCCTATAGGTAATTAGACCATTATAATGTTCCCTAACATAATCTATAAGGTCAGACCAATACCCATGAGCATATTCCATATGATTAAAGCCAGTTCCAATATTTAAGATATCAATTTCATAGGGATTTGCAACATCATCCATAAGAACCTTAAGTACCTTGGTTTTCCAGTTCCAAAAAAAAGCATCTATATCACTTGGATTCCAATCTGTTTCATATTCGCTGCCGTTGGCAATCCAAGGATAAGGTTCTAATATAATGTGAATGCCCTTGGCTTTTAGAATTTTTATTAATTCTATGGCTTTTTTTTGGCTATCATAATCTATGCTCATATCGCTAGAAGCTAAATTGTTTATATTAATAACGATAGGAAGATTAACTGTATTTAAACCAAGCTTTTCAATATCATTAAGTGCGGTATCAATAGTGTAATCCGTGGATAGGTTAGCAGATTTAATTTTGCTATTAAAGATTTTATTGTCTAGATTATCATTAAAAGCTATATATTTGAGTATATAGAGTATGGTGAGTATTAGGCATATAACAAATAATAAAATAAATGATTGTTTTCTACTTTTCATTTTGACCTCTTTAGTGTATTATTGTATTGAAGGGATATTGTTATATAATAATAGTTAGCACCTAAGTGCATACATAAGATAATTCTAACAGAAAAGCCTAGTTTAATAAAGTTAAATAACATGTTAATTTTTATAATTGGAGGAATCTATATGGATAGAAAAAGCCTGAAAGGGCATGAAGCTTCTTTTTTATTTTTAGTTACACTTATTATTGCTCAAATGTTTTTAGTATTTATCAATATATATCATACTCAGGGCTTTCCAGTTGAAAGTTTTACGATTGTTGTAGTTGAATTAATTGCCATATTACTAGCTTATTTTTTAGGCATTATTCCGGCTACGTTTTTTTCCTTAGTATATGTTGTAGGGTATGTTTTTTATGTTGCTACTGGTGAAAATACAGTTAATATTATTACTTATATTTTATTATTCTTTGTACCCCTATCGACTATATATGCAGGTAATATGAATAGGATGAGAAAACAAATCATTAATGATTTAATCAAATTAGACAGCTTAGAGAAAATACAATTAAAAATGGATCCTCACACTAATTTAGAGAATGAGACGGCTTTAAAAGAAGTATTATCTAAACATAGTAACCTAGCCTATAGATACCCTCAATATTCTTTTTCGGTATTTATGTTTAGATTAGAATTTGTAGAAACATTAAAGACCTTATTAGACGTAAGGGAATTTAGTAACTTATTAGAAAAGCTAGCCAGTGTTATTCAAACTAGTATTAGGGAGGAGGATTATAAGTTTATTGTTAGCAATGATAGATTTATAGTTATTACCCCCATGACATCCTGTGGAAATATGGGGCCAGCTATTAGGCGTATATTAGATGGAATTAATAAAATTGATATCAAGGATAGGAATAGTGAGAACATTGATATTGTAGTAAAAGTAGGATGCAAGGCTTATTCCAAAGATGAGCATGATACATTCAAAGATTATAAACAGGTACTTCTAGATCTGCAGAAGGACACAGAGGTGGATGTATATGGCGAGTACTCAAATTAAACAATGCTTTTATATAATATCAGGGGAGCACAATAGCAAGGATATATATGATGATATTGATACAATGCTTGATAGTGGAATACAAGTTTTTGTAGTAATTAATCCCAACCACAACATCAATAGAAATGTAGTAAATATACTAAGGAGATTGCAGGAAGAAAAAAGCCTATCAATTCTTCTTATGGATGATAGTAAGATGGAGAACACTTATTTTGCCATTAAGGGGCTAGATAAGAAAATAACAATAGCGGGTAAATATAATGCAGTAGATAATAAGGCGCTTTATACTGGGAATAGTGAAATAGGATTTGAGTTAATACACATAAATGGGGATCCATTAGATACCTTGCAGAAGATTAACATAAAAAAGGATACAAATAATAATATAGGGCTAGTAGTAAACTCTGATGAGTTTAATATTAGTACACTCTCATTAGCTTTGGGCGAACTAGAGGGAAGCCCCTTGGATGTACAGAACTATAGATTAGAGTTAGAAGAGCCTATTTTAATGTATAATGTTTTTACAAATATTGGAGACCTGACCCTTATTTTCTTCACGGTTAGTATTATTATTTTCTTAGTTGCATTAACGATATTTAAAAGATGGTCAAAAGAAAAATTCTTAAGTTAGGGTGAGCCAAATGGTTAGTATTTATTCATTTCTTTTTATTTTGTCCATATTATCTATTTGGGTATCAGTATTTATCAATATAACACTTGTCTTTGGTGCAATAGGTTATGTTTCTGACGAAAGGAAAAATAAGGTAGACCTTGATAAATATAATGATAGGTTACCAAGCGTAAGCATAATGATACCAGCCCATAATGAGGGGATTGTTATAGCATCTACTTTGGAGAGAGTTCTGGACTTGAATTATCCGGAAAAATTAATCCAAATTATTGTTATAAATGATAATTCATCTGATAATACAGGGGAGCAGATTAAGAAGGTGCAGTATGCCAACCCTGATAGAAATGTTACTGTTATTACAACCGATAAGGAAACAGGTGGTAAGGGGAAGGCCAGTGCACTTAATCTTGGTTTAAAACAGGCGGTAGGGGAGTGGATATGTATCTTTGATGCCGATGCAGCACCAGAGAAGAATACACTTAAATTTCTCATAAATAAGTCTTTTGAAGATAAAAGATATGCCGCAGTATTTGGGAGAAACAAGGCAAGGAATAGAAATAGGAATTTCCTTACAAAGTGTATTAATATTGAACTAGTTGTAGCCCAAAGAATTACAAATCCGGGTAAATGGCATTTATTTAAACTTGGCCAGATACCAGGAACCAATTTTATAGTTAATAAGGCAGTGTTGGAGCAGGTTGGCGGATGGGACCCGAGGGCTATAACTGAAGATACAGACCTAGGGTTTTCGATTATGAAAAAACATTATTTAATTGCCTACGAAAGCCGGGCTGAAGCATACCAACAAGAGCCAGAGAAGCTATCAGTATATATTAACCAAAGAACCAGATGGGCCAAAGGAAATTTATACGTTGTTTTTAAAAACTTACCAGATTTATTTTCGCCATTAGACTGGAGGGTTAAGTTTGATATTGTTTTTTATTGGCTAACCTATGTATGGTTTTTATTATTTATTTTGATTTCTGATGCTATATTTATAACAAACATTGTATCTATAATCATTAATTTTATAAATCCCAGCTTAAATATATTAAACAAATTAGCACTGGGAATAAACTTTAATTTTGGATTATCATTTTTACTAATGTATACTATATTTGTTTTACAAATGAACATAGGCTTAGCCAGTGATAAAGGGCAAAGCACGGCAGAGAATTTCTTGATTTCCTGCGTATCTTACTTTACTTATTCACAGTTATTTATATTTATATCTTTAAGGGCAACATATTCCTTTATTAGTGATTGGATTTTCAAGCGAGAAGCTAAATGGTATAAAACAGAAAGGTTTTGAGATGATGGAAAAAATCAAAAGAGTTTTAGCAGTACTTATAATATTTATGATGATTGTTATGATATTACCGGTTTATAACATTAGTGCCAGCGTCATCAAGCCCAATAATTATAGATATAAATGGACAGATGATGATTTAATACGGGGCTCCTTGCAAATAGGGAAAACTTTTTATGTTACTGAAAATATGCAACCTTCTAATATGAATATCTCTTTGAAATTAAAGCCAAGCCCCACACTTATGGGGGATTTATCATCTGTTTCAGTCTTACTTAATGATAGGGTTATACACTCAGTAATGATAGATGATTTAAATATAGACGAGGGACTGAATATTACAGTAGAAGATCATTTGATTTCTAAGGGTGATAATTCCCTTGTAATCAAGGGGTTTTTAAAGTCAACACGGGAAAAATGTGAGATTAATCCTGATATTAATTGGGTTATTATTGAAAAGGGTTCGTTATTTAGTTTTGATTATAAGAGGGTAGAAAGTACTGTAATAAGTAATATTTTTGAGGATACTTATTACTCTAACGGGGTAAAGGGTGAGATTAACCTAGCCATCCCAGACAAGCTTACAGAAAGTAATTATTCGCAAATAGCATCATTATCTGCCTTAATAGGATTTATCCATAAAAATAAAGAAGTGGATACAGATATTAAACTTGTTAATTATTCTAACCTTGATGCGCTAAATAAAGAAGCAATTGTAATAGGAACATCTGATCAGATTAAGAGTTTTAACAAGGATTTGCTTACAGATAAAGAATGGGATATGGCAAAAGAAAATGGTTATATAGCTATAAGAAAAATAGGAGATACCAGTCATTTTATTTTAATAGTTTCTGATGAGGAACAGTTAGGAACACTTATTAAGATTTTGCAAAATAAGTCATCACGTAAGCAGATGAAAACAAAAAGTTATGTCTTAGATAAAAGTAAGCTGGTTCAAATAAGGGAATTTAATAAGATGCCACTGCTAAGTGAGTTGGGATACGAATCATCGTCACAAGTAGGTAGGGGCATAAAGGTATTTAATTATTATTTTACTATTCCAGCTAATAAATCATTAACACCAAGTAACAAACTCAGTTTTGCATATAACTACTCAGCCTTATCTGAAGATGATAATGGTTATGTAACGGTAGGGATAAATGGTGAGAATATACTTAGTAAAAAG
>CAYUEJ010000083.1:0-1596 GCA_964442565.1 uncultured Candidatus Epulonipiscium sp. | reverse complement strand
GAACAATGCTATAATACATATAGGATGCATAAAATGAAAGAGGAGGATAAGATAGAGTTTACAATTCCTGATAAGTATTTTAAATATACGGGATTTAATATCGACTTAAAATTCAATCTTAAACCAAAGACCGAAAACTGTGTGGGCGAAACCTTTGAAAATGTGTGGGTTGGGGTGGATAGCTTAAGTAGTAAGTTTAATCTAGATACAGAAGATAGGAAGGAATATAGTTTATTAAGTAGTTATGGTACACTTCAGGATGAGAACGGATACTTAGATGGTGATATTGTAGTTGATAGTTATGATATTATAGCTCCAGCGGATATTTCTAAGATAGCATTATACTTAGGGCGGGTATCTCAGGGAGTTAATAAACTTCGTATAATAAATACAGATAATAATGGTGAAGATAAGGGGGCTATATTTACCTTAAACACAAATCCCATTCCTCAGGAATTATTTATAAAAAACACAAAATCACTTGGCTTTATTAGCATGGCATCTGATAATAGAACATTATTAATATCGGGCACAGATAGAGGTCAATTAGGTGGTGCAGTTAGAAAATACCAAGAGGTAATAAGCCCAAATACATCTGTAGTTCTCCAAGATGGAGAAGTCATTGATTACTTCAATGATGGGGTAATCAATGACTACAATACAGTAGAGGAGGCAGATGGCTTTATAATAGAAGCTGATATTATGTTAGCACTAGCTACTATGCTTGGATTTGTGGTTATTGCATTTGCCATTTATTATAGGAAAATAAAATGATAAGTTGATATGTTACTTATCTTAAATGTTACTATTTACCACGATTAGCCATTAATACTTCAATTTCATCTTCATTAATACCAACCATTGCCTCTCCGATATCCTCGGATAATTTGGCGATTAACTTTGGATTATTATAGTTCTGCACAGCCTTAACGATAGCTTGTGCACGTTTTTCTGGATTTCCAGATTTAAAGATTCCAGATCCTACAAAAACTCCCTCAGCACCAAGTTGCACCATGAGGGCAGCATCAGCAGGTGTTGCAACCCCACCTGCTGAAAAATTAACAACAGGGAGCTTTCCCTTATCATGTACATATTTAACTAATTCGTATGGAACTTGCAAGTCTTTAGCGGCATTATAAAGCTCATCACTACGCATATTTTGGATTTGACGTATCTGACGATTTATTGTGCGCATATGACGAACAGCTTGAACAACGTCACCCGTCCCAGCTTCTCCCTTAGTCCTAATCATGGAAGCACCTTCGGCAATTCTTCTAAGGGCCTCCCCTAAATCTTTAGCACCACAAACAAAAGGTGTATTAAACTTAGTCTTATCAACGTGATATGTATCATCAGCAGGTGAGAGGACCTCACTCTCATCTATATAATCCACATCAATAGCTTGTAAAATCTGCGCCTCTACAAAGTGCCCGATACGCACCTTTGCCATAACGGGTATAGACACAACATCTTGAATTTCCTTAATCATTTTAGGATCACTCATCCTAGATACACCCCCTGCAGCTCTAATATCGGCAGGGATACGTTCTAGTGCCATAACCGCACAAGCACCAGCAGCCTGAGCTATTTTAGCTT
>CAYUEJ010000082.1:1527-7005 GCA_964442565.1 uncultured Candidatus Epulonipiscium sp. | reverse complement strand
GTGATACATATTATAATAGTACTAATACACCAAAAGCGCCAAAGAGACCTACTAAATCTGCGGAGCCACCACCTAGACCTTCACGAACAGCAAGGGCTAAGGCAAAAAAGAAAAAAAGAAAGTTTTTTATAGGACGCATTATATTTTTAATTAGTTTTATAATAGGAGTTATATATGTAGTGGCTATCGTCATAGAGACCACACAAAAACCAGTAGTTTCTTATCAAATGGTCCAAAGGGGGATTATTGATAATAGTGCTGTATTTGATGGTTTAATTGTACGTAATGAAAAAGTGATTCCCAATGACAAAGAAGGTAATATGTATTTACTTGCCGCTGAAGGAGATAGGGTTAAGAAAAATGGACAAGTATACCAAATCCTAGACTCAAGCAAGTCTATACCAATTGAGGAAGATATTCAAACGGTAGAGTCAGATATTGAAAAAATACAAGCCAAAAGACAGGATATATCATATTACCAAAATGAAATTGTAGAGGTAAATAACTCTATTGATAACTATGTTGAAATATATTATATGCAAGTAGGAGCAGGTAGCCTAGAGCATACCCATGAGCTAAAAAAACAACTAGAGTATGAGATTACAAAAAGAAAAAACATTCATATGAAGGATAGTTCTGAGGCACTTAATGAACTGAAAGACCAAAAAGAAAGCTTATCAAACAAATTAATAAGTAGTGAAAAGGTCTACACATCACCTGATGCCGGACTAGTATCTTACTATACGGATGGTTTTGAACAAGAGTTTACAATAGATAAGCTTGATGAAATTACCGCAAAGGATGTAAAACAAAAATATACCAATAAAAGTACTATTGCTAATCAAATTATAGCTGCTAATGAGCCAGCCTATAGGATAATTAAAGATAATAGGTGGAGGGTTGTTAGTTTTATGCCAGAAGCTTGGGCGGAAAGGTTTAAAGTAGGGCAGGAGTATGAATTTTCCCTTATAGAAGATAGCAGTACCAGATTTAAATTAAGGGTAGAAGAAAGTATGCCACAAGATAAGCAGCATAAGGTTATATTTTCTTCTGATGAACAATTAGAATTAGTAGCTAGTACAAGAACATTATCTTTTAAGTCCTTAGAATATCTATATGAAGGATTAAAAATACCGACTAGTGCAGTTACAGAACGTAATCTTGTTAAAATACCTCTGGATTATATTATATCTTCAGATGGTGGCAAGGGTATTATGAAATCTGATAGTACAGGGCAAAATATATTTGTAAGCCTAAACATACAATATGAAGATGAAAGTGGCTATGCACATATACTTCAAAAATTTGATCAAAGTGATGGATTAAAGCTAGGGGATTCTATTAACCATCCATCTAAGGAGGATGTACCTTATATTGTATCTGAGGTATCTAGCGTTAGGGGAGTTTATGTTGTAAATGGTCGTATAACAAAATTTAAGTCAATCACTACCATTGCTGAAAATGATGAGTATCTCATAATAAAGCCAAGCACAACAAGCGGACTTAAAGAATTTGATCAAATTATTACTAATCCAAAGAGCATTCAAGAAGAACAACTGCTTAGGAATATGGATATACAAAACAACAAATAATATTAACTACTAAGGATGTGATGGAATGATAAATCATTCTATAGACAAAATTAAAGAAGAAATTAAGCTAGCAGCATTAAAGTCAGGCAGGGACCTGGAGGATATTATGTTAATAGCAGTTACTAAAACAAGAACATGCAAGGAGATGAAGCAAGCTCAGGAACTGGGTCTTGTAAACTTTGGTGAAAACAAGGTCCAAGAACTAGGCATCAAGTATGATCAGTTTGATGAAACTATTAACTGGCATTTAATTGGTCACCTTCAGCGTAATAAGGTTAAGCATATTGTAGATAAGGTAAAACTTATTCACTCTGTAGATAGCCTAAGGCTTGCAAAGGCTATTAATAAAGAAGCTGCCAAAAAAAATATTGTAGCTAATATTTTAGTACAGGTGAATGTTGCAAATGAAGATAGTAAATTTGGCTTAAATGTTAAAGAAGTAGTTCCATTTCTTAAAGAAATAGCATTATTTGAAAATATAAAGGTACAGGGTCTTATGACTATGGCACCTTATACTGAAGAGCCAGAAGAAAGTAGGCAGTATTTTAGGGAACTTAAAAATTTATCAGTTGACATTAATAGACAAAAAATAGATAATATATATATAAAGGATTTATCTATGGGAATGACGAATGATTATACTATAGCTATTGAAGAAGGTTCTACTATGATTAGGGTGGGAACTGGGATTTTTGGAAATAGGGACTATAGCACAAACAAGGAGGTATTAGGATGAGTAGTGTATTAGATAAGATGAGAGGATTTTTCATGGGGTACGAGGATGATTACGAGGACGATTATGAAAGTGAAGAAGAAGTTATGGTAGATATTGAACCAGCGCCTATAGAGAGGAGACGTGCAGTTTCGCCTAGTAATTTTTCACAGGGAAAGGTGGTTAACATTCATAAGAATGCTCAGATGGATATTATGAATTTTAAAATGACTAAGTACGAAGTAACAGGAGAGATTTGTAACTACATAAAAAACAGAAAGCCTGTAGTAGTTAATATGCAACACCTAGAAAAAGAATCTGCTCAGCGTGCACTGGACTATTTAACTGGGGCAACTTTTGCTTTAAACGGTAGCGTAGAGAAAATTGCAGATAATATTTTTATATTTTCACCAGAACATATTAGTATTTCCACCATTACTGAGGAAATATCACACAGAAGTAACTTTGCTTTTTAGTAAGAGATAAGTATGGATAGGAAAAAAACTCAAAGTATTATAATGTCAATTAACGAACCTAAAGAAAAAGAACTGCTAAAAAGAATTTTTGATTTATTTTACAGGGCCAAAAAAACATATAGTGTAACCTATACGGACTTTATAGACCCGTTTTTATTAGGGAGGATTAAATCCCATAGGCTTGAACTTTTAGGGGTTAATTTGTTAAGTTATGGTGGTTTACCAGATAGCGAACGATGTATTATAGCTTTAGCCCATGAAGATATAGAGATTGTAGATACCGATTTTCCCATAGGCTATTTAAAGATTTCTGTAAAAACTGGCATTGGAAAACCACTATCCCATAGAGATTACCTAGGTGCCATAATGGGACTAGGTATTGAGCGGGAAAAAATAGGTGACTTATTAATTAGTGAAAATCAGGCATTTATAGTATCTCATATAGACATTTTAGATTATATTATGCACTCCTTAGATTCTATATCACGTTATGGAAAAGTGACTTGTGATATTATACAAAAAGAAAATATCCCGGATTTTAAACCTGACTATAAAAGTATTAATGCCACTGTTTCGTCTCTAAGGGCTGATGCTATTATAGCTTCAGGTTTTAAAATATCCAGGTCTACTGCAGCTAAGCTAATTGCAAGTCAGCGTGCAATGTGTAACGGCGTTATGATAACCCAGTCTTCCCCCATTAATGAGGGTGATATTTGTACATTGCGGGGATATGGTAAAATTAAAGTGCATGAAATAGGTTCAACAACCAGAAAGGGTAGAATTAAAGTTAACATTTATCATTATATTTAAGGGGGTATAATCTTATGAAGCCAATAGATATTGAGTTAAAGATATTTAAAAAGGCAAGATTTGGGGGGTATAGTGCGGATGATGTTAATGAGTTTTTAGATGATGTTATTAGGGCATTTGAAGACTTAGAAAGGGATAACGCTGAGTTAGTGCAAAAAATTAGTAGTTTGGAGGAAAGACTAGATTACTACAAAACCATGGAAGTAACACTTCAAAACACTTTGATTTTAGCAGAAAAGACAGCACAAGAAACAAAGACTGTAGCTACAGAAAAAGCAGAACAAATTATATTAGAGGGTACATTTAAAGCAGATCAAATGACAGATCAGGCAAGACAAGAAGTTTATAACATAAAACAAAATATTGATGACCTTCAGAAACAATATAAATCTGCAAAAATTCAAATGAAACAATTATTGCAAGGCCAGCTAGAAATACTAGAGACGCAAACAATTTCAGGAGAAATATTTAACACCATCCCTGAAAATACCATGGAAACTATAGAAGCTAATATAGAATCCACAGATGAGGAAGATTACTACACTAAGGAATACCAAATCATAAATGAAGAGGATGCAATATAATGAAATTACATATACAAACAAAGGATAGTGATTATCCTATTATATTTAACAATTCATTCGAAGGTTTAGAAAATGAATTAAAAGAAATAGGACTCTTGGGCAATAAGATTTGTATAATTACAGATGATAATGTAGATCCTTTATATGGGGATTTTGTTGAAAATTTCTTTATAAGACTGGGTTCTCGTGTTATTAAGTACTCTATTAGTCCAGGAGAGGATTCAAAGAATTTAAATACAGTAGAGCAAATATATTCAAAATGCCTACAAAGCCAATTTGATAGAAAGTCAGTTATAGTGGCTCTAGGTGGGGGGATTGTTGGAGATGTAGCAGGTTTTGTCGCATCAACATACTTAAGAGGTATAAACTTTATTCAAATACCTACAACTTTGCTTGCCCAAAATGATAGCAGCGTAGGTGGTAAGGTAGGAGTTAATTATAAAAAACATAAAAATATGGTAGGGGCATTTTATCAACCCAAAATGGTCTATATGAATACAGAAGTCCTATCTACACTATCACGTAGAGAATTTGCCTCTGGGATGTCAGAGGTAATTAAGCATGGTTTAATTAGGGACAGGGCTTTCTATAACT
The DNA here is from genome assembly GCA_964442565.1 of uncultured Candidatus Epulonipiscium sp. GTDB lineage: Bacteria > Bacillota > Clostridia > Lachnospirales > Cellulosilyticaceae > JAAYSX01. The sequence goes on along the minus strand of CAYUEJ010000082.1, from coordinate 2,237 downwards.
ATATTAATGATAATGTATACCTAATTAAAACCTTAGATCATCAAACTATCTCCCATATGAACTATACATCCTGTAGTATTAAAGGTGATGTTGTAAAGCAGGATGAAAGAGAAGGCTCAATAAGAAAAATATTAAACTTTGGGCATACCATAGGCCACGCTATAGAAACCCTTTCTAATTTTGATTATTTACATGGAGAAGGGGTTTCACTAGGGATAGTAGCTGCGGCCCATATTAGCTTACAAAGGGGTATGCTTACCCATGTGGAATATATAAGCATTATAAATACTTTAGAACTATATAATTTACCTACACGCCTTACTAATATTTTATCAGAAGATATTTATAATCAGTTGTTTTATGATAAAAAAGTGTCGGAAAATAAGGTTATATTTATTTTATTAAATGGAATAGGAAACTGCGTAGAAGTCAATAATGTAACTAAACAAGAAGTGTTAAAAAGTATAACGTATTTACAAAAGGGAGAATAATGAATGTATGCAACTTTTATATTTGGGATACTAGTATTGGTATCTATAGACCAACTAACTAAATGGCTTGTAGTTTTGAAATTAAAGCCTATTCATGATTTTCCTCTAATTGATAATGTGTTTCATTTAACATATGTAGAAAACAGAGGTGCTGCATTTGGGATTTTACAAGGGAAGCACCTTTTTTTCGTTGCAATGACGGTTGTTGTAATGATTTTT
>CAYUEJ010000082.1:0-1517 GCA_964442565.1 uncultured Candidatus Epulonipiscium sp. | reverse complement strand
TTTTTATTGTAATTTATTATTATAAACTGCCCAAGGATTCTAGCTATCACTGGATGAGATTTGCATTAACTTTATTGGCATCTGGTGCAATTGGGAACTTAATTGATAGGGTAAGATTAGGTTATGTTATTGATTTTTTATACTTTAAACTAATTGATTTTCCAGTATTTAATTTTGCCGATATTTGTGTTGTAGTTGGTGTATCAATTCTTTCAATTTTTATATTAATAACTCCAGATGATAATCAGATAAAAGGAAGTTTATAATATGGAAGGGTATTTTGAATATATAGCATTTATCGTAGATGAGGGTAAGAGAATAGATAAGTTTTTAGTAGAGCATTTAGAAGGCTATACTAGGGCATTCATACAGTGCAGTATCAAAGAAAATAAGGTTTTAGTAAATGGTAAAGTTGTAAAGCCTAATTATAAGATTCGCAATAAGGATCTAATAACAGGTCATATTCATCCTGAAGAAGAGATAGAAATACTCGCTGAGGATATACCACTTAATATAGTCTATGAAGATAGGGATATTATACTAGTTAATAAGGAGCCTAATATGGTTGTACATCCAGCCCCTGGCAACTATACTGGTACCTTGGTTAATGCACTTTTGCACTATACTAAGGGGGAACTGTCTAATATTAATGGAGATATGAGGCCTGGCATTGTCCACCGTATTGATAAGGATACCACAGGCCTTATTATAATAGCTAAGAATAACCTAGCACATGAGAACTTAGCCCTAATGCTTCAAAATTATGAAGTAAGTAGGAAGTATCATGCCATTGTTTATGGAAACTTTAAGGATGAGGAGGGTTTTGTGGATGGGCCTATAGGTAGACATGGCCTTGATAGGACTAAGATGGCCGTTACAGACAAAAATTCCAAAGATGCCCTTACTTTCTATAAGGTTATAGAGCAGTTTCAAGGTTTTACACATCTAGAACTAAGGCTTCATACAGGTAGGACACACCAAATAAGGGTCCATATGGAGCATATAGGACATCCAATATTAGGGGATTTGACCTATGGTCCTAAGAAACAGCCCTTTAGTAGTACAGGGCCACTTTTGCATGCCAAAATGTTAGGGTTTAACCACCCAACTACTCATGAGTATATGGAATTTGACTGCCAACTACCCTTATTTTTTCAAAATGCACTTAATAGCCTTCCAAAGATCAAAGGGGGATTTTGATGAAAGAGTTAATGGATGCAACAGCAATGAACCGGGCGTTAACAAGGATTTCTCATGAAATACTTGAAGCTAATAAAGGTGCCACTGATTTAGTCCTAGTAGGAATTAAAACAAGAGGGGCACCTATTGCTAATCAGTTAGCCAAGAAGATTAAATTAATCGAAGGTATTGATGTTCCAGTAGAAACTGTAGACATTACATTTTACCGTGATGACTTAGGTAGAAAATATACTCACCCTGTTGAGGGGGAGCATTCATTTAAGACAGGAATTACAAATAAAACAGTTGTCTTAGTAGATGATGTTATATTTACTGGT
>CAYUEJ010000081.1:0-7175 GCA_964442565.1 uncultured Candidatus Epulonipiscium sp. | reverse complement strand
ATTAGAAATAAAAAGGTTCGTGTAATTGGTAGAAATCCAAACACGAGTTATTTATATAAAGCAGAAAAAGTTGATAATTATCTAGGTATTCATGATGTTACAGGCCCAGAGATGGTAGATCAATTTGTAAAACACGCACTAGATATGGGCGTTGAAATAGTAGATGGCAAGGTCCTTGAGGTGTTTTCCATGGGAGATTACTATGCCCTTAATGTAGGTAACAATTTTATAGAAGCAAAAACAGTTATTATTGCAAATGGACTTGGTAAATCCAAGGCTATGCCAGGGGAAAAAGAGTTTTTAGGTAAAGGTGTAAGTTACTGTGCAACATGTGATGGTATGTTATACCGGGATAAGACAGTTGTAATAATAGGCGAAACTGAAGAGGCAGAAGAAGATGTTAACTATTTGCAAGAAGTGACAGAAAAAGTTTACTATGTACCACTATATAAAGATATTAAAAATGTAAATGAAGATGTTGAAATAATCCGTTCTAAACCTAAGAAAGTTTTAGGCGAGACTGTTGTAACAGGCCTTACCTTAGAAGACCGTGATCTAGAAGTGCAAGGTGTCTTTATAGCAAAGGAAACAACGCCAATTGCCCAGATTTTAGGTGGACTTGAACTAGATAACAACTCGATTAAGGTTAATAGGCAAATGGAAACCAACATGCCAGGAGTTTATGCAGCGGGAGATTGCACAGGTCGCCCATACCAAGTTTCAAAAGCAGTAGGGGAAGGCGTAGTAGCAGCCCTAGAAGCAGTCAGCTACCTTCACAAGCTCGGTGCAAAATAAATGAAATGGTAGATAGGTCCTTTTTGTGGCACACAACTTACGTTGAAAAGCCCCAAAAGGACCTATCTACCCCACCGTAAGATACGAGATGCGACAGTTGAGGGATGTAGAATAATAAATAGGGGTCTATGTGCTGTAAAGCAACGCCTTGCAACGTAAGTTGCCAGTGTTGCGTATAGCACATAGACCCCTATTTATGGACTACAGCCGATCATAATTTTTAATACATGCAATACCTTGAGCATCAGGCCCGGTGTTAACACCTATTGTTACACCGATAACATTATAAGGTTCCCTAGGAGATACACCTAAGGTAGATTTAAATGCAGCTGCCAAAAGTTTGCTATCCTTTGGGCAATCCCCGTGACACAGTACATAGCTGTAATCATCCAAGCCATCTAAAGTTGTATATTCATCTACAAGCTCTACAACTTTTTGGATTGCGCGTTTTTTCCCCCTAATTTTATTACATGGGAAAAGTTGACCATCTTGTAAAAAAAGTACAGGTTTCACATTTAGGACAGTGCCTAAAAGAGCCGCAGCTTTACCAATGCGCCCGCCTTTTTCAAGATAATCAAGGGTGTCTACATAAAAGAAAATACGTGCTGTTTCACGTAGCTTTTCAGCAGTCTCTACAATCGTATCAAACTCAAGACCATCAGCAATCATGTGTGCCACTTGTTCAACTAGAAGGAATTGCCCCCCAGTTGCGTTAAGAGAATTAATAATTGCAATTTGCGCGTTAGGATAATGTTCTAATAAAATAGTGCGTGCATTTACGGCAGCATTATATGAGCCACTAAAATGCGAAGATAGGCACACGCAGATAATTGGAAGATCTTGTTTTAAAAACGGTGTAAAGGTTTCAATGTAGTCATTAATAGATGGTAAAGAAGTTTTTGGGAAAACCCTAGATTCCCTCATCTTTGCATAAAAATCAGATATAGATAATTCTACAATCTCCTTATAATATGTCTCTTCATCAAAAGATACATAATAAGGAATTAGTTTCACATCATATTCCTGCAAAAAAGGTTCTGGGATATCACAAGAACTATCGCTAAATAGTACTATTTTCGACATCTAATGCCCCCTTACTTAGTTCAATGACATATACTTAATGTCATAGTTATTGTAATATGCCGGGCCTATACTTGTCAATCAATAAAGCACTTATGGGTATAATTGTAAAAAGAATAAATTAGGCTTTAGAATCATATATTATTGTAGCGCCCTAAGAAAGTGGTGAAAACATGCTATCGTCTAGTTTAGAGGTTTTTTTAGAAATTATATGCAGAAAACAACTCGAAAAAGGGGAGGTTAAAAGCCTAGAAATAGCACAAGATCTAAAAGTCCCTTTATCGAGGGTAGTGCAGGCAATCCAAAGGCTACATTACCAAAAATACCTAATTTATTCCCCCTACAAACCTTTGGAATTAACCCCAAAAGGTGAGCAAATGGGTAAGTACTTAACAGCTAGAAATAAACTCGTTAGGGATTTTCTTGAGTTTCTTGAGATTAACGAGAACTTCGAAAGCGAGTTAGAGGCTATGCAGCAATACCTAAGTGTACCTAGCCTACAAACAATTGAAAGTTTTCTTCTTTTTACTAGGCAATACCCAGAAGTTAGCCAAAGATACAAAATGTTTTTAAAAAAAGCTCCTAAAGAAATTTTATTACCTAAATTACCAGAATAAGATGTTATACTATATATAATGCAATATAGATAAAAGATCTGAAAAGTGAGTGAGTACAAATGGGAAAAAAACTAATAGTTACAGAAAAGCCATCAGTTGCAAGGGATATTGCCAATGTTTTAGGAGTGAAGGGCAGGGGAGACGGATGCTTAATAGGGGATGAATACATTGTAACATGGGCAATAGGCCATTTAGTTACACTTCTTGACCCTGAAGAATATCATGAAAAATACAAAAGGTGGAGCCTTACAACTCTGCCTATTTTGCCCGAGCAAATGAAAATAAAGCCGATTTCTAAAACCAGAAAGCAGTATCAGATTATTAAAAAATTGATGCTAGATAAGGAAGTAGATAGCATCATATGTGCGACTGATAGTGGGCGGGAAGGAGAGCTGATCTTTCGCTATATATATGAACATGCCAAATGCAAAAAGAAAGTACAGCGTCTATGGATATCTAGTATGACAGATCAGGCCATAAAAAAAGGTTTTGAAAACCTAAAACCAGGGGAAGACTACGATAACCTATATGAGTCGGCTAAATGTAGGTCAGAAGCTGATTGGCTTGTTGGAATGAATGCTACAAGAGCATTTACCATACAATACGGCACACTTTTATCTGTGGGTCGTGTTCAAACCCCGACTTTGGGAATTATAGTTAACCGGCAAAAAGAAATTAATGCATTTGTACCAGATGATTACTTTGAAGTAATGGCTACTTTAACTAATTTTAAGGCAAAGTGGATTGATTTAGAAAATAACGAAACAAAAATTGAGAATAAGGAAAAAGCTGAGCAGCTTGCGGAGAAAATTACTGATAAGACAGGCCTTATAACTGATATAAAGAGCAATCAAAAACGGGAGGCCCCACCATTGCTATATGATTTAACCGAATTACAAAGAGATGCTAATAAGTTTTATGGATTTCCAGCCAAAAAAACCTTAACCATTGCCCAGACCTTATATGAGAGACACAAGGCTATAACATATCCAAGGACAGATAGCCGCTACCTAAGTGAAGATATGGTGGGAGTCATTGGCAAGACCCTTAAAGTATACTGCACAGGTGATTACGAAAGACTAGTTCGCCCAATACTAGATAAACCTGAGCTACCTATTACAAAAAGAATTGTAAATAGCGATAAAGTGACAGATCACCATGCTATAATTCCAACAGACCGTTTTACTAATGTAAAATCTTTAGGAGCAGATGAGGCGAAAATATTTAACCTGATCCTTAAAAGGTTTGTGGCTGTTTTTTACCCCCATTATGTTTATACACAAACCACAGTAATTGCAACTGTAGAGGATGAAAACCTAATTGCAAAAGGAAAAGTTATAGACCAGTTAGGTTGGATGCAGTTTTATATTTCTAACACTTCAAGTTCAAGTAAAAATAATAAACAAAAGAGTAAAAATGAGGAGGAACAAACCCTTCCTGATATAAAAAAAGGTGATAAAGTTGAAGTTAAAGTAGCTGAGGTTCTGGCAAAAAAGACAAGTCCACCACGTCCATATACCGAAGGAACCTTACTATCTGCCATGGAAAACGCAGGAAGGTTTGTCGAAGATGAAGATTTAAAAGAGCAAATGAAAGAAGGGGGCCTAGGAACCCCAGCAACGAGAGCAGCTATAATAGAAAGACTCCTGCAAGTTGGGTATATACAGCGAAAAGGCAAACAAGTTAACCCAACCGAGAAGGGAATAAAGTTAATAGAAGTCCTCCCACCAGAAATCCAGTCTCCCGAAATGACTGGCAAGTGGGAAAAAGGACTAACCTCTATTGCAAAAGGAACCATGGATCCAGAAAGGTTTATGGGAAGTATTCAAAGATATGTAGTCTATCTAATAGATTCAGCTAAGACCACACGAAAAGATATTCAATTTGAACAAGATAAACCAAAGTACAAGGGCAAATCCGGAACGAGCAGCTCCAAGGGGGGCAAGTCGTTGGGTAAATGCCCCCTGTGCCAAAACGGAGATATTCTTGAAAATACCAAGGCCTTTTACTGCAGTCAGTGGAGGCAAAATTGCAAATTTACCATCTGGAAGAACGAACTTGAGAAATATAATATACCCCAAATAACTGTGGCTATGATTACTCAGCTTTTAAAAGATGGTCAAATACCCAAGGCTGACATAATTCAACCTCAAACAAATGAAAAAGCCAAGGCCGATATCGTATTAATCAACACCCCAAAACCCCATCTCCAACTCAAAAACCTAACCCGTGTGTAGACCCCGTGGGGGGCGCATTAGATAGGGCTATGACATCCCGACTCGCATCTGCTAGCCTAACGGATAGAAGGATGCTCCCTGGGATATCATAGCCCTATCTTTGCGACCATCTCCTGGCCTAGCCAGGAGATGGCGGTGTTGGGGACGGTTAACAATATTGCGTAGACTTGTCGCGTGATTATCATAAGGTGTCCCAGGGAGTATCCTTCTAGCCACAGGCTAGCAGATACGAGTCGGGACACCTTATGATAATCAAACGCACCATCAACCCCATAATATTGTTAACCGTCCCCCTCCCTTCCCCTCTTTTCTCTTGACATAGGCCTTGTATAATAGTATTATAAAGCTAGTACAAAAGTACATATAACTAGGGCGTTAAGTACATTAACGACTAATTTACGGAGGTGTAAAAGATGGCATATTTTATCAACGACGACTGTATCAGCTGTGGTGCATGTGAATCAGAATGTCCAACAAGTTGTATTTCTGAAGGTGATGACATCTATGTAATCGATGCAGACGAGTGTATTGATTGCGGTGCTTGTGCAGATGTATGTCCTACGGATGCTCCAAACCCAGCAGAATAAGTTGCTTATATAAAAAGAGACGGCATAACGTAGGTGTTATGCTGTCTTTTTTATATAAAAGGAAAGTTCTACTTTCCTTACAAACCGAACTAAAATAGAAGGAGACTAAAATGAAGATAAAAAACAAGTTAATATTATCACTCGTAACCATGTCTATAATGAGCATAATCTTAATATCAATAACAAACAACCTATTAGTTGTGAACAAACTAAAAGAAACAGTTAATCAAAACGTAGATTTAGAAGCCGAAAACATAGCAAAAGATATAGACAAATGGATGGCACTCCAAAAGGATTCTTTATATGAGGTAGCAGAAGGTATTATTATAACCAATGATTACCAATACAATTACATACAAAATTACCTAATGAAAGCAAATGAAAGGAACCACGGTAATGAATATTATATTACAGTAGGAACAAGGGTCATAGCATCAGGATCAGGATGGCTACCAGAGAGCACTTATGATGTTACAACAAGGGACTGGTATATTGGTGCTAAAAACCAAGAAGATTTTTATGTATCACAGCCATATTTAGATGAGGATACAAAAGAAATGATTGTTACTATCTCCAAGAGCTTTAAAACACAAAAAGGCGAGGAAGGAGTAATAGCATCAGATTTAGGCGTAGATTACCTAGTAGATTTTATATCAGAAAAAGAAATGAGAAACGGAGCCCACGCTTTCCTAATCGATGGGCAAGGCAATATAATCACACATATATACGATGAATTTGTTCCAAGCGTAGAAACAGGCTATAAAAATATAAAAGAAATATTAGATGGTAGATTTAGCTCTATCTTGGAAAATGAAAATATGACACTGAAAAATAGGAAAATTAAAGATTATGACAATGTCGATAGATTATTCTTTTTTGGAGATGTTGTTGAATCAGATTGGAAAGTTGCAATAGGAGAGCCTGTAGCCAATGTTTTAGGCGTTATTAATAATGCCTTGTTATATACGGGCATCATAACTATAGGAATACTTATACTAGCTATTATTGCGGCCCTATATATATCAAAGTCCATCACAGGACCGATTATCCACACAGTAGAAATTGCAGGCAATGTGGGTAATCTAAAGCTAATCGACAAAATAGATGAGAAGGACCTTAAGAAAAAGGATGAAACAGGTCAAATGTATAATTCCTTCAACGATGTTATTCACAAACTAAAGAACTTTATGAAGGAGCTCCAAATCTCTGTTAACAAAAATCATGAAGTCTACGAACAAACCATAAATAGGCTGGAAGATTTAACAGGTCATGCAGAAGATACATCGGCAACAACCCAGCAGCTATCAGCAGGTATGGAGGAAACGTCAGCATCTGTTCTTGCTATAAATCAGGCAGCAGGAGAAATAGATAGGGCCTTGTCAGATTTTGCCGGAAAAGTAGAAGAAGGTGCAAGTAGATCAAGTGATATTAGCAACAATGCCGACAGGTTAAGCAATCAATTTATCCAGGCTAAAGACAGCACCATGGACATATACATCAAAACTAGAGATGAAATAAAATCAGCAATAGATTCCTCAAGGCAGGTAGATAAGATAAACGTGTTATCAAATGCAATACTAGAAATCTCAGAACAAACAAGCTTGCTCTCTTTAAATGCATCTATAGAGGCGGCCAGGGCAGGGGAATTTGGAAGGGGATTTGCAGTTGTAGCCGATGAGATAAGAAATCTAGCCGATGATTCCCACGGGGCTGTAGCCGAAATCCAGACAGTTACACAGGGCATAACAGAAGGTGTTAATAAGCTAGTGACTAACACAACCCAGCTTATTGAATTCCTAGAAAAAGAGATTATGGGTGACTACGAAATGATGGTAGACGCAGTAGGTCAATACAAGGGT
>CAYUEJ010000080.1:0-7205 GCA_964442565.1 uncultured Candidatus Epulonipiscium sp. | reverse complement strand
TCTTTTGCTCTCTTGCCTTCTATTATATTTTTAAATGTTGTGTTATGAATATTTCCGAGCTTTATGATACCTTCACCGTCTAAGCAACATGGCACAACTGTCCCATCAACTAGTATAGCAACCTGGTCTCTAAGTCCATAACAAAAACCTATGCCATCATCTTCCTCTTCTTTTAAGTCAGGCCACTTAAACTTATGATCCTGGTTTAAGTATACCTTATCTGCTATTTTAATCCCCTTACCTGGGAGGACTTTTTCTTCAATTTTATAATCTAACTCAAACTCATTTTCTATCATATTTAGCATCTTTCTATTACGTTCTTTTTTTAGATTAATCTTATTATCCCCATCTAAATTCCACAATCTTAAGGACACTAAAAGAGGCGTTTGTTTAGACGCCTCTATAAAATCAAAAATATCATTAAAGTAATCTGTTTCATTATAATTACCATCAAAACTATGAAGGGAAAAGCTCACTTGCCTTAGGGCTGGCTTATTAATTAGCTTATCTGATACCTTGCTAATCCTGGTTCCATTTGTAGTAATATTCACCTTAAAGCCCTTCTCATAGCTTATATCTAATAAACTATCTAGCTTGGGATGAAGAAGCGGCTCCCCTTTTACATGAAAATATATATAGCCCGTATGGGACTTTATTTGATCTAGTATTTTTGTGAATGTCTCTAAGTCCATAAACTCCTGCCTTCTTTTTGTCTCAGGGCAAAAATCACAGCTTAGATTGCATATATTCCCAATTTCTATATATACTCTTTTAAACTTTTTCATTATCTATGCACTCTTATTCCATTTCTATATATTTCTTCTCTAAGTTAAGTTCTCTGTAATCACAATATCCATTTTCTATTGCTTTTCCTCTAAGGAATAAATATAATTCCGCTTCCGTTGCATGTTGGTAAGGTGTCACAAACACCATACCAACAACACACGCTAACATTCCTAGCAAATACCATCCTATAAATGAAAGATATAATATAAACATATCAAACTTATGCCCTTTAGTCATCTGGTCACTTAACTCTAAGGCCCTTTTACTTCCAATATCAGGATTGTCGGCCAATATATAAGGGACCATCATATAGGCATATTGCTTGATAATCCCTGGTATTATCAATAATAAAGTCCATAGGAAAATCATTAGATTCTTCCAAAACATGGTTTTAATAATATTAAAGTATCTACCACCATTAAATCCGTATCCTAGGTAACCCATATTAACATCACCTTGAGCTGCCTGGATAAAATAACGCCTTCCCCCTACTTCTAGTTGATATCCCACTAATATTTTAATGGCAACTATTATAAGAAATACTATAGCCCCAACAAAAAGTCCTATTAATACAGCAGCTACTATTTCTTCCCTTCCGGATCCTAACATACCACTTGATTTGGCATTACTGCCACTCTTGCTTGAACTATAACTTCCCCCTGATGAAACTAATCCCATTACTATACTAACTAAAAACGCCTTCCAGTAGGAACCTTTTAAGATATTTTTTGCCCTTGCCTTAAGTTCTGCCCTCGTCCACATTATAATTCCCCCTTTTATTTTTTAAATTTGATTAATTACGTACCCCATTATTGACCAAAATATTTTATTCCCATTTTTTTGTGATAATGGGTGGTTTTTAAGTCTTCCCTCATCATCCTCGTCATACCCTGAATGCTGCGAAACCAGGTAGTCCACCACCCGCTGCTCTTTGACTAAATAACCTGTTACAATCATACTATGATAAGCCCTCCCCTTATCATCTACCAGCTGCACAACATCCCCCCTCAAAAGCTGATTTAGGGTTATAGGAGCTGCCTTTAACCCTAAATTTGTTCCCCCCTCCTCATTTATATTATTATTTTCCATATAAAATTTAAGCGAATCTGCAGCTGTCCACGAAGGTGTTCTTTTTGACTCTGAGTACCAATACCACTGATACCTAATGTCCTCCCCCACATTATCAAATGGAATATTACCCGCATAAAGGCACTGGGATACATAGTTCGTACAATCCCCACCCCATTTTTCATAGTTCCCAAAGCTGGGGTTAATGTCTAAGGCATATTTAAGGGCATATCTAGTTGCCTGGCTAATATTATAACCCTTAAAAACAAGCCCCCCCTTAAGCTTTTGGTTAATATCCATTTTAATCTTCTCTTGTTGGTGTTTATAAGCAAGAGCTACATTATATATCATAGTATTCTTTTCCTCCAGACTTATTTTACTATAACAATGTAAATATATGCCTGCCTGATGGTATTAATACCTCTATGTCTATTTTATAACAATCTCCCCAAAACTTCAAACCTTTTGTCGGTGCCGGTTAAACGCCAAAAAAGCACCAGCGCCATATAAGCACCAATGCTTTCTTACGACCTCTAGCCAATGTCCTATCGTGATGTTTGGAGAAGGGTGCCCCAATGAGCATCCTCTTGGCGCAAGCCAACAGATGCGAATGGGGACGCCCTTTCCAAACCAACACGCCATAGCCCAGGCCACCTATTTATTTAGCTGCTTCACGTTCCGCAATAACTCTCTCTTGGACATCGCTTGGCGCTTCATCGTAGCGCTCAAACTTGTACATAACCTCGCCTCTCCCCTGGGTTAGTGACCTTAAATCTGTTGGGTAACTGTATAGCTCTGCCATAGGAACTTCTGCGATAATTACTTGCCTTGATCCATTTAGCTCCATGCCTAACATACGGCCACGGCGTTTTTTCATATCGCCCATTATATCTCCAGTGTACTCATCTGGCACTGTAATCTCTACATAAGCAATTGGCTCAAGAAGAATTGGCTTCGCCTTTGCTACTCCCTCCTTAAAAGCAAGTGTAGTCGCTATCTTAAATGCCATCTCTGATGAATCTACTGGGTGATGAGACCCATCTACTAGTGTAGCTTTAATTCCTACTACTGGATAGCCTGCTAAAACACCCTTTTGAACTGACTCTTCAAGTCCCTTTTCTACAGCTGGGAAGTATTGTCTTGGAACTGCCCCGCCAAATACTTTTTCTTCAAATTCAAATGGAACTTCACGATTATCAAGTGGTCCAAACTCCATAACAACATCACCAAATTGGCCATGTCCACCTGATTGCTTCTTATGTCTACCCCTTACCTGGGCTGTACCTTTAATGGTTTCCCTATAGCGAGTAGTCGGCATTTCAAGATCTACCTCTACCTTAAATTTGCTCTTTAACATATTAACAATTATATCTAATTGTTGCTGACCCATTCCAAAAATTACCGTCTCACGGGTTTCAACATCATACTCTGTGTAGAATGTTGGATCCTCTGACATTAGCCTTTGAATAGCACCCGATAGTTTCTCCTCGTCCCCCTTACCCCTTGGGAAGATTGCCCTTTTTAGGTATGGTATCGGGAACACAATAGGTGGATACTGTATAAATGCATCTTTTTCATGGAGTGTGTCATTAATGAGGGTATCCTTAAGTTTTGCAACTGCCCCAATATCACCAGCTACTAGCTCGTTTACCTCTATTTGTTCCTTACCTCTAAATATATATATCTTAGATAGTTTTTCTGCATCATGTGTACGAGCATTATATAATACATCGTCTGTCCTTACAGTTCCTGATTTAACCTTAAAGAAGGTGAATCTACCTATAAACGGATCTACAATGGTTTTAAATACAAAAACGGAAGCCTTCTCTGTTGCTTCGCACTTTCTAATAACTTCATTCTCCCCAGATTCATCCCTACCAAGATTATCTTCATGAAGAATCTCTGGCGATGGGCAATATCTAATTAATGAGTTAAGGAGTATTGTAATACCAGCACTCATTGTACCCGCTCCACAAAATACTGGTACAATTGTACCATCAATAACGCTATCACGAATAGCATCCGTTATCTCATCTGTAGTGATTTCCTCATCATTAAAATACTTCTCCATGAGAACTTCATCTGTTTCAGCTACAGCTTCCATAATCATTGTACGAGCTGGAATTATTAAATCATCCATTCCTTCTGGAAGGTCGCAGTCTTCTGTTTGCTTACCTACATATCTTCGCCCTACCATTCGCACAATATCAATATAACCAACAAACTTGCCGTCCTCATACCAAGGAACCTGCATAGGTGCAATACTATGTCCGTATCTTTGCTTTAATTCTTTTAAGATTCTAGGCATATTTGCATTTTCAAGGTCCATTCCTGTAATATAAATCATTCTTGGAAGGCCTGCATCTGCCGCAAACTTCCAAGCTTTCTGCGCCCCAATCTCAAGTCCAGATGCTGCATTGATAACTATAACTGCTGTATCTGCCATCCTAAGACCTTGCTCTACTTCACCTGTAAAATCATCATATCCTGGTGCATCTAAAATATTAATCTTGTGATCTTTCCATTCAACTGGGATTAAAGATGTTTTTATAGAAAACTTTCTTTTAATCTCTTCTGGGTCGTAGTCACTTACTGTGTTACCACTATCGATGGTTCCTCGTCTACTGATTGTTCCAGTTGTACGAAGAATCGCCTCTGCAAGGGTAGTCTTACCTGCTCCTCCGTGCCCCATTAATACTACATTACGAATTTGACTTGTGTTATATTTCTTCATGTTTATAACCCTCCTGCCTTATTATGTAGTTTCTTTTTGTGTTCAATGTGATTCAATAATTTAATTAATATGATGCCAAATTTTAACCTCACTATATGTTTTCTACATTGTTCACAAAAACCCTTTATTATTCTATGTTTTGTTGTAATGTTTTTTATGATTGTTTTATTATTCAAAATTTTGAATTCCAAAACTTAATATCTGGCATATTTATTTAGTTTTGTTGACATACTTATGCTCTCATTGTAAAATTGAGATTAATTAATCACATTACATATAAATACATAATACGAGGTGAAAGCTATGAATATTAGTTATAGGAAAGAAATAGATAATATGAGTCCATATACTCCAGGCAGACCAATTGAAGATGTTCAAAAGGAACTTGGACTTAGTGAAGTTATCAAACTAGCTTCTAATGAAAATCCACTTGGCTGTTCCCCTATGGCCAAAAAGGCCATTACTGATAATTTGGACATACTATCACTTTATCCTGATGGAAATACTGGTAATCTTAGGGCTAATCTTGCAAATCATCTAAAAGTAGATGAGAACCAATTAATTTTTGGATGTGGTTCTGATGAGATTATTGGTATTTTGGCTGAAGTTTTTTTATGCCCTGAGGAAGAATTACTTACCTCAGATCAAAGTTTCCCACGCTATGACTCAGCAGCACATCTAATGGGTGGCAAAATTATAAAAGTCCCTCTTACCAACTACACTTATGACCTAGCTAAAATGAAAGAAGCTGTGACTAAGGATACAAAGCTAGTTATTTTAGCAAATCCTAATAACCCTACAGGTACTTATTTTACAAACGATAGCTTAATAGACTTTTTAAACTTTCTTCCTGATAGTGTTATGGTTGTGATTGATGAGGCCTACCAGGAATATGTGGATGCAGATGATTATCCTAAATCACTTGAACTATTAGAAAAATACAGCAATCTTATTATACTTAGAACCTTTTCTAAGGCGTATGGCCTTGCATCCCTACGTATAGGCTATGGTATTGCTTCTGCTAAAATTATAGAGCTTTTAAATCGGGTTCGTAATCCTTTTAACGTC
Source organism: uncultured Candidatus Epulonipiscium sp. (assembly GCA_964442565.1). GTDB lineage: Bacteria > Bacillota > Clostridia > Lachnospirales > Cellulosilyticaceae > JAAYSX01. The sequence continues at coordinate 1,549 of CAYUEJ010000080.1, read as the reverse complement.
AACAGCCTAGCACAAGTTGCAGCCATAGCAAGTTTAGAGGATCAGGACTTTGTAAATGAAGCTGTTACCCTTAATAAAAAGGTTAAGGAATATATATATACTGAGCTTGAAAAACTTCAAATACCATTCGCACCCACCCAAGCTAACTTTATTATGTTTGACGCTAAAGGGCCTGCAAACCTACTTTTTGAAAAATTTCAAGAAAGAGGCTATATCATCAGACCTGCTTTTGGTATAGCAAACTGGGTTAGAGTTACACTAGGTACAATGGAAGAAATGGAAGGCTTTATTAAGGTACTTAAAGAAATCTACTAAGGAGAATCTATAATGAATATTGGTATTGTCGGACTTGGATTGCTAGGTGGTTCTCTTGCAAAAGCTTTCAAGGATGCAAATGCTCCAAATAGTAATATAATTGCAACTGATACCTGCTTTACAACGCTTCAAAAAGCTAAAAAAGAGGGAATCGTAGATCACTGCGCATCTGGGATTGATTCTTCTTTCTCAACTTGCTCTGTTATTTTTATTTGTACACCAGTGGCATATATCCCTGATGTTGTTAAAAAGTTAATTCCTTATATATCTAAGGATTGTATTATCACAGATGTAGGGAGCACAAAATATGAAATTGTTAAGCAGGTGCAAAAACTTTTAGATGATAATAATTCACCTGCTTACTTTATAGGTGGGCATCCTATGGCCGGCTCAGAGGAATCTGGCTATGCTTTTTCTAAGGCCCATCTTTTTCAAAATGCATATTATATAATTACACCTACTGCAAATGCACCGGATTTTATTATTTTTATTATTAAAAAGCTTGTAGAACGTATAGGTGCCATACCCATGATTATATCTCCATCATATCATGACTTTGCAACAGCATCTGTTAGCCATGTACCCCATATTATTGCTGCCGGTCTTGTTCATTTAATAAAAGAATCTGACGGAGAAAAAAATCTCCTTCACACCCTAGCAGCTGGTGGATTTAAGGATATTACTAGGATAGCCTCTTCAAATCCTGACCTATGGCGAGATATTTGCCTTTCAAACAAGAGTCAAATCTTAAAAATGACAAAAAGATATATTTCTATATTAGAAGGTGCCACTACTGCTATTGAAAATAATGAAGAAGATTGGATTTTAAGTTACTTCAAAGAGGCAAAGGGCTACCGAGATACCTTTACTTCTAATACACCTGGATTATTGCCAAAAACATATATTTTATTCGTAGATGTTCAAGATAATCCTGGAATGATTGCTAAAATTGCTACTTTACTAAGCGATAATAATATTAATATTAAAAATATTGGTATTGTTAATCATAGAGAATTCCAAGGTGGTGTGCTTCAAATAGTTTTCGAGAAAAAATCACACATGATTCATAGCATGCAACTTTTATCCCAAAATGATTATAGGGTATTCTACTAATCTTAATTATAGTATAGGAGAGGTTTAAATGATTATTACCAAGACTACTAATATAAAAGCAAATATTAAGATCCCCGGCGATAAATCCATATCCCATAGGGCTGTTATGCTAGGCTCTTTA
>CAYUEJ010000079.1:4449-7240 GCA_964442565.1 uncultured Candidatus Epulonipiscium sp. | reverse complement strand
CAGCGGTTATTAAACCTGATTTAATTGCACCAGGGGTTAATATAAGGGTGCCGCAGGTTGGTGGTGGGTACACAACCTATACAGGAACAGGAGCAAGTGCGGCAGTAACGGCTTCGGCGGCGGCCTTATTATTACAGTGGGGGATTGTAGAAAATAATTTGCCCTTTATGAATACAAATGTAGTGCGCGCAATACTAATAAGGGGGGCGACTAGGCAAAGGGGGGTCGTTTATCCAAACCCAGTGGAGGGATACGGAAGGTTGAATCTACTTAATAGCTTAAGCTTAATATAGAATAAACTAGGCAGTGGGGTGAATTATGAATAGTCACAAAGAATGGATAGTTCGTTATCATGGCAACCTTAAAGAAACATTAAGTGGAACGGATACAATGTTTGATATCATTAATGAAAGGTATGCTATTATAAAGGCGACTGAAGGAGAGATGCCTTATTTAAGAGCATTAATGCAGATTGAATATATAGAGGAATCTAGGCCAATACACCAGATAGTCCAAGAAATTGATTCAGTGGAGATTAACCCTATTCAAAAAGAAAAACATGGTATTAGTGGAAAAGGAATAACTGTTGGGTGGATTAGCCACAAAGAAAGCATAAGTTACAATGATTATAATACATACGATGGAAAAAGTCGTATCCTATGTGTCCATGATGGAATAAGAAGATATAGTAGGGGTGAAAAAGTATATATGGGTAGCGGTAAATCTCCCATGTGCATGTGCGTAGGTAACTGGGGTATTGCACCAGGCAGCAAGATAGTCTTAGTTAACTGGCAAAAGGCCGAGCTTTATACGTCAGATGCAATACGTGCAGTTCGCTTTATTATAGCGAATGCAAATAGCAAACAAAATCCTTTGATTATATATTTCCCTTTTGATATATCAGAAGATACAGATGAGGACAATAATCTAATAAGGGAAATAATTAGTGATATGACCTTGTGGGGGAAGATTGCAATAGTAAGCTCTATAAAACCAAGAAATAAAACCCTGAATTTAAACCTAGGCGCAAGTAATGGGCTAATATATTCAACTTGCCCACCACTAACTATAGGGGTCTTATCTTTGCTTATGGACTGGGGCATTACTAAGGGAAAAGAACCTTATCTATACGGTCAGGCACTAAGGACCTATTACATTAAAAACACAGTCTCCATTTTAAAAAAAGATGATTTATATACAAAAAAATGCAGTCTAGAAGGGGTTAATGAATTATTGGAATTACTAATTCCAACTCCTGAGATAGAAGGGTTTAGAACTTTAGACCTAGCATATGAGTTTGCAAAAATAGATGAAGTAATAGATGCATTTATCACATATAATAGCGTAAGCACAGACTTAACCATATCACTGCCACAAACTGCTAGTTTTTATCCCTTAGTGTCACCCTATCTTGGGGTAAGAGGGACTGTAAAGGAAGTTAGAGAAATTTTAAGTGGTTATCTTGAGATATTCATAACTGGTTCATTGGCTTATGTTTTGGGTAGGGAGCCTTTACAAATTATAGAAACTAGCTTTAAAAAAGCATCAATATTTAATACACCTACAATTCTTACAGGAGCTGGCACATTAATAGGTATTATAGATACTGGAATTGATTATACAAATCCTGCATTTATAGATTCCAATGGGCAAACAAGGATTTTAAGTATATGGGATCAGACTCAAGGTGCTCAGTCACCCTTTGGTTACGGAACAATATATGATCAGGAAATTATTAATGAGGCCCTAAGAAGCCCTGACCCGTTTTCAGTTGTGCCTCATAAGGATGAATGGGGTAGCGGCACAATGTTAGCAGGTGTTGCTGCAGGCTTTAGCGAGGGTAGCAATGTGTCTTATAAGGGGGTGGCTCCCAAGGCAGATATTGTTGTTGTAAAGCTTATCCCAGCGACCCCTGTTATGCAAAGGATTTACCATAGCCAGTATAATCCTCTAGGATTTTCTGCATTAGATATTGCCCGCGCCTTTGAATACCTGGCTACCTTATCAAACCAGCACCAAAAGCCTATTTCCATATGTATGCCAATGGGTACTAATAGTGGTCCCCATGATGGTACCAGTGTTTTAGATACAATTATTATGAGTTACTCGGAAAATCCAGGGATATCTGTTGTATTGCCATCTGGGGAAGAGGCAAATAAAAACCATCATGCATCCGGAAACTTAAATGATGATAGTGAGCAAGAAATTAAACTTAGAATCCCTAAGAAGGAGGGGGGATTTATTATTGAAATTTGGGCCTCATTTGGGGATCAGATAGAAGCGACATTAACTTCACCAGCATCTGAAGTAAAGATGGGAGAGGCAGTGCTACTAAACAAATCCCAAACCTATGAAGTTGCTAGTAATTCTTTTGTATGGTCTCAGGGAAGTAAAATTGATCAAAATACGGGTTGCCAAGTAATGCGTTTTCGCCTCATAAATCCGTTAGAAGGGGATTGGGTAATACGAATCAGGGCAATTGTTACCTTTGAAGGAATTTATCATATATGGATTCCTAAAACAGAAATGATTTTACCAGGGACGGTGCTTCTTCCATCAAATCCACTAACTACTGCATATAATACAAGCTGTGTATCAAGATTAATAACTGTATCGTGTTATGATAGGGCATCATTATCGCCAACTCCAAGTTCAGGTAGGGGGTTTACACGGGATAATATGGTTAAGCCAGACTTTATGGTGCCAGGGGTTAATATACCAGGTCCGCTTCCAGGGGATAAGTGGGGACTTATAACGGGAACGGCAGTGGCGGCGGCTATTACAGTAGGTG
>CAYUEJ010000079.1:0-4439 GCA_964442565.1 uncultured Candidatus Epulonipiscium sp. | reverse complement strand
TAAGTTCACTCATGTTTGAAAATCAATTATTGATCGGGGAAGAGCTTGCCAATACCATCACTATGAAAGCAAAGTTAAGTAGGGATCTAAAAAGGGAACCAACAATATCCTACCCAAATCCATCAAGGGGATATGGGTTATTAGATATTAGTACTATTATAAATTATAAATTAGTTAGGGAGGTGGGGGATGGAAAACCTGAGGAAAAAACTACAGGGGACCAATGGGAGGATTGAACTTATTAATCAAAGATTAGGGGGTTACTTAAAAGATTCGCCTCTAATACCTACTAGGCAACAGGTAGAAGTAGATTTCGGTCCACTGGAAATACCTTATGAACTTGTACCAAAAGATGCAATTATTGATGTCTTTATTTCTTATAGCGCTATAAATGTGGAAAAGGATATAATATTATTGTCAGACATTACCATATATTCCCTCGGATTTCCCTACTCGGGGGCTAGAGGCACCAGGGCTGAAATTGAGGAAATATATACGAAATATTTAGGAAAAACAAGCACAGTGCTTATGTGCCCTATTTTAGGAAACCAAGCAATAGATATTATAGCAGGCAGTTTTAAAAGTACATCCATCCTAAAAGCAAATGTTGGATTTGATGGAACAGGTACAATAATAGGTATTATAGATACGGGGATTGATTATACAAATCCTGTATTTATTGATGAAAATGGAGAAACACGTATTATAAGCATATGGGACCAAACTATAGGCTCGGACTCGCCTTATGGGTATGGAACAGTATACGATAGAGAAATAATTAATACTGCCCTAAAAAGCTCAGATCCATTGAGCGTAGTTCCTCACACGGATGAATGGGGACACGGTACAATACTAGCAGGCATTGCGGGCGCAGATGGGGAGTATAGGGAGGGGACATATAAAGGAGTTGCACCAGGGGCCGAATTTGCAATTGTAAAGCTTAGGCCAGCTAGTGCAGAGATGCAAAGGCCCTTCCATGGAAATTATAATCCACTAGGGTTTTCATCTTTAGATATCGCACTAGCCTTCCAGTTTCTATCTATTTTGGGAGGTCAGATTAAAAAGCCTATTTCAATATGTTTGCCAATGGGAACTAATACGGGTCCACACGATGGTAGTGATATTTTAGATTCCATTATTTCTGGCTACTCGGCTAATCCGGGTGTATGTTCAGTTTTATCAGTTGGGGGAGAAGCAAATAAATCTCACCATGCATCTGGAGATTTAAAGGAGCAAATGGAGCAGGAAGTAAGGCTTACCATACCTAAAGGTCAGGTAGGATTTCTTACTGAGGTATGGGCTATGTTTGGTGATCGTATCGAAGTATTTTTGACACCACCAAGATTGCCGGATAATATTACCCATAGGATTTCATTAAATGAAACCCAAACATATAAGTTATCTGAAGGAAGAATAGTATGGTCTCAAGGTATTAAGTTTGATGTTGACACGGGAAGTCAGGTAATTCGTTTTTATACTGAAAATCCTATAGAAGGGGAATGGATTATAACAGTGAGGGGGGTGACTATAATCGATGGTCATTATCATATATGGATTCCCAAAACAGGAATGATTTTACCAGACACAGTACTCTCGCCATCAGATCCCTTTACTACTATATATAATACAAGTTCGACGGGGGGGGTGGTGGCAATAGGATGTTACGATAGAAGCTCATTAACAGCATGCTCAGGTTCAGGTAGGGGGTTCACCAGAATTGGTAAGGTTAGCCCAGATTATGTTGCTGAGGGTATAAGAATACAAGGCCCCCTCCCTGATAATAAATGGGGAACCATATCAGGCACAGCCCCTTCGGGCGCAATAACTGTGGGTGTTACTTCTCTTATATACGAGGATCAGATTGCTAAGGGTAATCAGCTTCCAAACACAGTTATTATAAAGGCGCTGTTAACGGAAACAGTTAAAAGACAACCAACAGTGTCATATCCAAATCCCACAACAGGATATGGGGTAATAGATATTAATTCTGAACTGGTTTAGTTTGGATATAGGGGGGGAGGAGATTATGGCCTATGAAAGTAAGATGGACGGCGAGCTTGAATTAGCACTTACATTTTATCAAACCTCAGTAGGTACAATATTTAAGGAGAATACCGGTATAACCTTGCTAGATGAGTGGGAAGTAATGGTTAAGTATCATGGGGATATATTAATTCCGGCACAAACAGTAGGGGCTAGGGTAGAGATACTAAACCAAAGCTATGCAAGCGTTATAATTGCTCCAGAGAAAATCGAAGAGTTTGCAAGCTTTTTTGAGGTTGAATATTTGCAATTTCCACAAAGGATGTTTTATATAATAAGAGAAAGTTATGGCAAGGCGTGCATTAGTAATGTTCATAATATATCACCCTATAATCTTAAGGGGCAAGGGACCATTTTAGGAATTATAGATTCCGGCATTGATTATACCCACCATGATTTTAGAAATGAAGATGGAACAACTAGAATTGCCTATTTGTGGGATCAAACAATCAGGGGAAATCCACCCATTGGGTTTTCTATAGGGACTGAATATACTAGGGAACAAATAAATGAGGCTTTAGACCAGCCTAGTATGGAACAAACTTTTGAACTTGTTCCAAGTATAGATGTAATTGGACACGGGACAGCCGTTGCAGGAGTCGCAGGTGGAAATGGATGGGTCTCAGGGGGCAGGGAAGTAGGAGTGGCGCCAGAAGCCGAATTTATAATTGTAAAGGTAGGTCTGGAAAGAAGGGATTCATTTCCAAGAACATTAGAGGTGATGAGGGCTCTTAAATATATAATAGAAAAGGCTATAGAATTAGATAAACCTGTTGCAATTAATATTGGTTTTGGCATGGTGCAAGGTGGGCATGATGGGAGGACAATGCTAGAGCGGTTTATCGACCAAATGATACAAAGGTGGAAGTGTAACGTTGTAGTGGGTACTGGGAATCAGGCCAATGAGGCAATACATACTGAAGGAGTTATAAGGCAAGACGAGGCAAGGCAGGTGCAGTTTGTAATAAATCCAGGGCAACAGTTTTATGCACTTAACTTGTGGAAGAGTTTTATTGATATCTTTGAAATAAAGATAACTGCACCAACAGGGGAAGAAACAGACCATATTACACCTATCTCAAACAATGTAATTTATACAGTAGGGAAAACTAATGTTTTTGTAAATTTTTCCCAGCCATCTAGCATTAATGTTGACGAGCAAATATTTGTATATATGGAATCCCTGGATGATGGTATAGATATGGGAATATGGACTCTTACGATTTACGGGGTATCAGTTATTAATGGAAGATATAATATTTGGGGTGCTACAAGGGAAATTACTGGCCAGGAAAATGTTTTTTTGCAGCCAATTACATCTACTACCTTAACTATCCCATCAACAGGCATTTCAATTATTGCGGTATCTGAGTTTAATCCATTTACCAATCAAATTGCAGCCTCATCAGGGAGGGGCTTTACAAGGGATGGGCGTATAAGACCAGATTTAGCGGCGCCAGGAACGCAGATTATAACAACAAATACCCAGGGTGGATATAGCCAGGCTACTGGAACTAGTATTGCAGCTGCTTTTGTTACGGGAGGAGCAGCGCTGCTTATGGAGTGGGGGATTGTAAATGGCAACAATCCAGCCCTATATGGTGACCGCCTTAGTGTAGCCATTATTAAAAACACCAGAAGGTTAGCAACAGGTATAGACTACCCTAACCAATTGTGGGGGTATGGGGCATTTTGCTTAGAAAATGTGCTTATAGATCAAATAAATAGATAGGAGTGATTAGGTGGCGGAGAAAAAAATGGGTGGTATATTGAGTATTGTGGAGGAATTCCCATCAGCTTTATCGACGCCAGCTTTAGCAGATTCACTAGGTTTTGGTATTGAAGGGAACTGGGAAGTAGTTGTTAAATATCATGGAGATATTGAGAGGATTGCCCAGGAGCAGGGCGGAGTTGCACAAATACTGACATCAGAGTTTGCTATCTTAACAATTCCTAGGGAAAATATTAGAAATTTGGTGAACTATACAGAGGTTGAATATATAGAGACTCCAAAGCAAATGGTATATTCCTATACTCAGAATATGGTTGCCTCTTGTATTCCCCAGGTGCACAATAACCCACCATATAATTTAAAGGGTGAAGGTGTAATACTAGGGATTATAGACTCTGGCATACTATATAGTCATCCTGATTTTCGTAATGAGGATGGCAGTACTAGAATTGAGGCTATTTGGGATCAAAATATACAGGGAAATCCGCCATTAGGTTATAAAATCGGAACAGAATATACAAGGAAGCAGATCAATGATGCCCTAAGCCAGCCGACAAGGGAGCAGCAATTAGCTATTGTGCCGGTTGAAGACTTTGCTGGGCACGGCACCCATGTTGCAGGAATTGCAGGGGGAAATGGTAGGGCATCAGGTGGTAATATTGTC
>CAYUEJ010000078.1:4450-7290 GCA_964442565.1 uncultured Candidatus Epulonipiscium sp. | reverse complement strand
ATTCCAAGAAGAAGGCGATGATGTTAATCTTATTGAAATCGAAACAGATGATGAATATGAGAAGGTAGCAGTAGCTTTCGAAAAAGAATTCTTTGACGAAGAAGAAGACTAATCATTTTCATAAAATACAAACAGGCTAGATCATATGATCTAGCCTGTTTGTATTTTATTTTGTTAACCTTGTATAAAAATTCTAAGAGGTGAAATACTACAAGCAAGAGAAAAATAGTTAGCCTAAGATTAATTATCCGACTAATAAGACGAAAGGGGCAATGGAATAATGATTAGAAAAATAGCATACAGTTTACTAATATGCGCTTTTCTAAGTGGATGTTCAAAGATGAATCTAAGAGCTTCCAGCCACAATCAGAGCCAAAACCCTATTGTGACAGTGACTTTAGATAATGAGCAGAAGATACTAATAGAGCTCTACCCTAATGATGCTCCTAATACGGTTAATAACTTTATATCCCTAATACAAGATGGATACTATGACGGACTTACTTTCCACAGAATTATAGAAGATTACATTGTACAAAGTGGAGACCCATTAATGAACAACTACGGGACGCCAGGCTATACAATTCAAGGTGAATTTAAAAGCAATGGAATCAAAAACAAGCTAAAGCATGACAAAGGCGTTGTATCAATGGCAAGAGGTTCTCAGTACGACTCAGCAGGGTCTCAGTTTTTTATTACACTAGATGATATGCACATGTTAAACGGCGAATATGCAGCCTTTGGTAAAGTTGTACAGGGTATAGAGATAGTTGAGTCCATAGGAGAGATGGGGGGGAGCCTAGGGCAAGATGGGCCAATGCCACCAAGAATCCAAACAGTAACTGTGGATACTAAGATGGGAAAGTATCAAGAACCTATGGTCATTCCAATAGAATATTAGCTTTAATCAAAGACAAGTATAGATTTTTATACTTGTTTTTTAATGAAAAAAACACCCTAAAATGGCCTAAAATACTAGCTTTTAAACAACAAAAGAGTTGACACGAACATAGGTTTCGTTTAGAGTATAAAGTTGATACTATGTGATAGGATAAGGTGAGATAAATGACAAATGAAACATATGGTAACGAGAGTATATCCACTTTAAAAGGAGCCGATAGAGTAAGATTAAGGCCAAGTGTAATATTTGGATCAGATGGCATACAGGGGTCAGAACATGCCGTTTTTGAAATACTTGCAAACTCAATAGATGAGGCAAGGGAAGGACATGGAAATAGGATTCTTGTAACCTTAGGTAAGGACCATTCTATAACTATCGAGGATTTTGGTAGGGGTGTACCCTTAGACTATAATGAAAAAGAACAAAGATACAACTGGGAATTAGTTTTTTGTGAACTATATGCCGGTGGGAAATATAATAACAATGAAGGTGAGAATTATGAGTTTAGTTTAGGGCTTAATGGGTTAGGGGCATGTGCTACCCAGTATAGCTCGGAGTTTATGAATGTAGCAGTTCAAAGGGATGGTTTTCTATATGAGCTAACCTTTGAGAAAGGTGAAAACATAGGTGGACTTAAGAAGACAGCAGCTAAGAACAAGACCACAGGAACTAAAATCCACTGGAAACCTGATGAAGATGTATTTACAGATGTTAATATTTCAATGGACTTTTTCCACAAAACTTTAAAAAGGCAAGCAGTTGTTAACCAAGGCATCACATTTGAACTTTATGATGAGGCCAAAGACGAAACAACTAAATATGAGTACGATAGTGGGCTTGTAGATTATATAGGTGAAGTAGCGGATGATAAAAACTTTACAAATATTATTTCTTATAATCATGAGGCAGAGGGTAGGGATAGTAGCTCACGCCCGAAATATAAGCTTAAGTTTCAAATAGCATTTTGTTTTTGTAATGAAAATAACATGCTTGAGTATTATCATAACTCTAGCTACCTGGAATACGGGGGTTCACCAGATAAGGCAGTTAGGAATGCCATGGTATACGCCATAGACCAGTACCTTAAGAGCGAAGATCTTTACAATAAAACTGAAAAAAGGATTACCTTTACAGATATTGAGGATAGCCTAATACTCATAATAAATTCATTTTCAACAATTACAAGCTACGAAAACCAGACTAAAAAAGCAATTCAAAATAAGTTTATTCAGGACGAAATGACTGAATTCTTGCGTACAAACATGCATATTTACTTTATAGAAAACAAGGACGAGGCAGATAAAATAGCCAAACAAGTACTAGTTAATAAAAGAAGCCGTGAAAAGGCTGAAAGAACCCGTATAAATATTAGGCAAAAACTTACTGGTAATATTGATCTATCAAATCGTGTAAAAAAATTCGTAGATTGCCGTTCTAAAGATACCGACAAAAAAGAGTTATATATAGTAGAAGGTGACTCGGCGCTAGGTGCGTGTAAACTAGGGCGGGATGCTCAGTTTCAAGGAATTATGCCAGTAAGAGGGAAAATTCTAAATTGCCTAAAGTCAGACTATGATAAAATATTTAAAAGTGATATTATAGTGGATCTTTTAAAAGTCCTAGGCTGCGGGGTAGAGATCAAATCAAAACATAATAAAGATATTAATACTTTTGATATAGATAAACTTAGATGGGGTAAAGTAGTAATATGTACAGACGCCGATGTTGACGGCTTCCAGATTAGAACCTTAATTCTAACCATGTTATATACCCTGGTTCCCACTTTAATAGAAGAGGGGAAGGTTTATATAGCTGAGACGCCCCTATACGAAATTACAAACAAAAACAAAACACTATTTGCATATACAGAAGATGAAAAACAAAAGATTGTATCTAAATTAAAAGGTACATATACCTTGCAGCGTTCCAAGGGACTTGG
>CAYUEJ010000078.1:2587-4440 GCA_964442565.1 uncultured Candidatus Epulonipiscium sp. | reverse complement strand
CTTGGTGAAAATAACCCGGATATGATGTGGCTAACTACAATGAGCCCTGAAACAAGAAGATTAATACAGGTAATCCCAGAGGATGCAACTGCAACCCAAGATATGTTCGAACTTCTTTTAGGGGATAATCTGGAAGGCCGTAAAGAATTCATAGCAACAGAGGGACATAGGTATATCGATAAATCAGAGATAGTGTAAGAAGAGATAAGAAGGAAGTGAACAAACAGTGAGAGATGGGGAAAAGCAAAAAATCACCGACACACTTGAGCAAAACTATATGCCTTATGCTATGAGTGTAATTATTTCTAGGGCAATCCCAGAGATTGACGGTTTTAAACCCTCCCATAGAAAATTACTATACACCATGTATAAGATGGGACTTATAAGGGGCAACCGCACAAAATCAGCAAATATCGTTGGGCAAACTATGAAGGTTAACCCCCACGGAGATATACCCATTTATGAAACTATGGTACGTTTATCCCAGGGATACAGCGCGCTTAATACCCCTTTTGTAGATTCTAAAGGGAACTTTGGTAAGCAGTACTCTAGGGATATGGCCTATGCGGCAGCTAGGTATACAGAGGCTAAACTTGCAGGTATTGCTACAGAGCTATTTGCTGAAATAGAAGAAAACACAGTTGAATTTGTAGATAACTATGATGCTACAATGAAGGAACCAGTTCTTTTGCCTGTAAGATTCCCAAATATACTAGTTAACCCAAACCAAGGAATAGCTGTAGGTATGGCAAACTATATATGCGGATTTAATTTAACAGAAGTGTGTAATGCTACTATTGCATTACTTAAGGATCCAAAAACGGATCCACATGAGTATATGCTGGCGCCTGATTTTCCATCGGGTGGGGATATTGTATATAAAGAAAATGAAATAAGAAAAATATTTGATACGGGTAGAGGCTCCTTCAAAGTAAGGGGTAAATATAAATACGATAAGAAACAAAACTGTATAGAGATTTATGAAATACCCTATAGCACAACCATAGAAGCAATAATAGATAAAATTATAGATTTAGTTAAATCCAATAAGGCCAGGGAAATTACAGATGTAAGAGATGAAACAGATTTAGCAGGGCTTAAGATTACAATAGATATTAGGCGCAATACTGATGTTGATATTCTTATGCACAAAATCTTTTCATCAACACCTTTGGAATCAACAATAAGCTGTAACTTTAACATTTTAGTTAGGGGAACACCAAGGGTAATGGGGGTTAAGGAAATCCTTAACGAATGGATTGATTTTAGGGTAGAGTGTGTTAGGAATAAATACCTATATAATATAGAAAAAATGGAGGCTAAGCATCATCTGCTACTAGGTCTTGAAAAACTCCTTGTAGATATTGATAAGGCTATTAAAATAATAAGGGAAACGGAGAAAGAAAAACTAGTAATCCCAAATCTAATGGAAGGCTTCTCAATAACTCAGGAGCAGGCAGAGTTTATAGCTGAAATTAAACTTAGAAGCCTAAACAAAGAATATATTCTAAAGCGTATTGCAGAGATTGAAGAACTAGCCAATGAAATAAAACGCCTAAGTGCTATAGTTAAAAGCGATAGAAGAATTAAAACAGTAATTTCTAAGGAACTAACTCAAATCACTAAAAAGTACGGCATGGAAAGAAGAACCACTATTATTACAGATGACGAAATCGAAGAAATATCACAGGAAGATATGATTGAAGATTATAATCTTAAAGTATTTGTAACGGACCATCAGTACATTAAGAAAATTACTTTGGCATCCCTCAGGGGCTCGTCAGAGCAAAGAACAAAAGATGATGATTATATAATACAGGAGCTAGAAGCAACCAATAAAGAGGACTTAATTT
>CAYUEJ010000078.1:0-2557 GCA_964442565.1 uncultured Candidatus Epulonipiscium sp. | reverse complement strand
AGGATGTTAAGGCAAGTGATTTAGGAGAATACCTTCCTAATGTATTAGAGCTTGATGAGGATGAGAGGATTATCTTTGTACATACTACTACTGATTATGGTGGTTTTATGCTATTTGGATATAAGAATGGTAAGGTCTCGAAAGTTCCGCTAGAAGATTATATGACCAGAACAAATAGAAGGCGTCTTTTAAATGCATACTCTGATGAAGATGAATGCGTAGGAATCTGCTTCCTAGAAGATGATGGGCTACTTCTTGCTACCCGTAGTGACGGAAGGGGATTAGTTTTTGACTCAGTATTAATTCCGACCAAGGTTAATAAGGATGCACGTGGAACCGGGGTTATGAGAATGACAAAGACTACAACCCTTGACAAGTTAACACTTGCAGAACATCTTGATGAGCAGGAAAAAAGAAAATATCTATCATCTAAAATACCTGCTACAGGAAAGTTTTTATAAATATTCATATTACAACTATAGTTAAATTGTATACAGGGGGACTTTACTTATGAGAAAAAAACTACAAGACGCAAAACGTATTGTAATTAAAATAGGAACATCTTCTTTGACCCATGAAAATGGAAAAGTAAACTTACAAAAGATGGAGAATATTGCACGTGTTTTAACAGATTTGCAAAACCAAGGTAAGGAAATAGTCCTAGTTACATCAGGAGCAGTAGGTGCAGGAATGCAGAGGCTAGGGTTAAATAGTAAACCACAGGAACTTGAAATGAAGCAGGCAACAGCTGCTGTTGGGCAATCAGTCCTAATGCAAATGTATCAAAAGTTTTTTGGCGAATATAATCAAACTGTGGCCCAGATTTTGCTTACAAAAGATATAGTTAATGATTCAATCAAAAATATTAATGCAAAGAATACTTTTTGCACCTTAATAAAACTAGGGGTTATTCCCATAGTTAACGAAAATGATAGTATTTCTACAGCTGAGATAGAAGGGTTTAGATTTGGTGATAACGACACTTTATCAGCTACTGTGGCAGCCCTTATAGAAGCCGATCTTTTAATTATGTTAACGGATAGGGATGGGCTTTACACATCAAATCCAGCCGAGGATCCAAATGCAAAGCTAATACAAGTAGTAGAAGGCATAGATGATGAGATTACATGCAGCGCTGGGGATACTAGCACAAAGCAAGGCACAGGTGGTATGGCAACTAAGATTATGGCGGCAGAGATAACTACCTGCGTGGGTATAGATACAGTTATTGCAAATGGTAACGATATGTACAATATATATTCAGTAATTCAAGGAGAAGATATAGGCACCTGGTTTAAAACATCCCGCTAGGTATCTAGAAAGGAAAACAATTAATGGAAAAATTATTAGAAAGAATTAATGAATTAGCAAATAAATCGAAGATAGAGGAGCTAACCTGTCAGGAGTTAGCAGAGCAAAAAGAGCTTAGGGCAGAGTATATTAAGTTATTTAAAGCTGGCCTTAGGCAGCAGCTAGATAATACAAAGATTAAAGATCCTGATGGAAGCATAAAGCCCCTAAGACGTAAGAAGTGCTAGTGCGGGGGCGTTGGCTAGTGTAGGGCATTGGCGCATAAACTGGGTGGTGTAGCAACCGCTCATGGGATAAGAGTTTCGCTTGTTGCTACACCACCCGGTTTATTGCGAACAAATATGACCGTGACTAGCCCATAACTAGCCTGTGGCTAGCCCTGTGAGCATGTAGGATGTTGGGAGTGATAGCTAATGGATAAGAGGGAAATTCGTAAGAGTATGAAGGAGAAGAGGGCAGGGCTTGCTAGGGAGCAGGTGCTGGAGTATTCTGATGATATTTGGAGTAAGATTTATGGTATGGAGAGCTTTAAGTCAGCAACTGCGGTGCTTTTATATAGTAGTATAGGTAATGAAGTGAATACTGTGGAGATTGCAAATAAGGCCTTGACTATGGGGAAGCAGGTGGCGTATCCTGTTACTAATACAGCTAGTATGACTATGGAGTTTTATGCTGTTAGTGACCTAAGTGAGCTTATGCTAGTAAAGTCCGGGAGTTTTAGTCTTATGGAGCCTACACCAGATAGGTCTGCTAAAATTATATCTGACTCTAAAACTTTAATGATTGTTCCGGGGCTAGCCTTTGATAAGTCGGGTTATCGCATAGGCTATGGCGGAGGTTTCTATGATAAGTACATTGCCAAGTACCAAATCCTAACCACTATAGGTGTATGCTATGACTTCCAAGTGGTAGGGCGTATTCCCGCCCAGTCTTATGATAGACCGGTTGGGGTGTTGGTGACTAATGGATAATGGCTTATATCAGCCCACCGCCACCATTCCTGTGTAGCAACAACTAGTGGCGAGAGCAATGTTTTACAAGTTTAGAATCGTAACATTTCCCCGCAAAGGTTGGGTGTGAGGTGTCCCAGCGAGCATCCTCTTGACCGTCAGGTCAACAGATGGGAGTCGGGACACCTCACACCGGGCCCTGGGGCGATACCTCACACACCGAAAGGAGAGAAATAAATGAGCAAAATGTTGGAGCAAGGAATAAAAGCGAAAGAGGTTTCAAGAATTGTTGGTCA
>CAYUEJ010000077.1:0-7313 GCA_964442565.1 uncultured Candidatus Epulonipiscium sp. | reverse complement strand
CTGTTTTATCAAAAACAACTGTTTCTACATAATTGAGTGCTTCTAAATAGTTACTTCCTTTTATTAATATTCCGTTTTTAGATGCTGCACCAATGCCCCCAAAGAAGCCAAGTGGGATAGATATTACAAGGGCACATGGACAAGATATAACTAAGAATACCAGCGCCCTATAGATATATTGGCTAAATGTTGCATCAACGATTACCAAAGGTGGCACTATTGCTATAATAGCTGCTGCTACTACAACAACTGGTGTATAACCCCTGGCAAATTTAGTAATAAAATTTTCTGTTTTTGCTTTCCTATTACTTGCGTTTTGAACTAATTCAAGTATCTTATTAACTGTTGATTCACCAAATTCTTTAGTTACTTCTATTTCTATAACACCTGTTTGGTTAATAAAGCCGCTTAAAGCTTCACTTCCCTCTTCTACCTCTCTTGGTAGGGATTCGCCTGTCAGAGCAGATGTATCCATGGATGTTCTTCCTTTAATAATAATCCCATCAAGTGGAACCTTTTCACCTGGCTTAACAAGTATAATATCTCCAACATGAACCTCTTCAGGTGATACTTTAACTATTTCATCTTTTACTTTAAGGTGAGCAAAGTCTGGTCTTATATCCATAAGTGCCTTAATAGACCTTCTTGATTTATTAACCGCCATATCCTGAAATAACTCTCCCACCTTGTAAAAGAGCATAACTGCGATACCCTCTTGGTATTGACCTATTGCAAATGCTCCCACTGTAGCTATGGCCATTAAAAAGTTTTCATCAAATACTTGTCTTCTAGATATGTTTTTAACTGCTCTCCAAAGAATATCATGCCCTATTATTAAATATGAAATAATATATAGTCCCAGTGTTAATGTCTGATTTACTTTCATAAATGTAGGAATTGCAAATAATATAGTTCCTATAACTAGTTTAATTAAGGTTTTATTCCGGTCCTCCTCACCATGCTCATGACTATGTTCATCATTAGATTCTTCTACTATTTTAACCCCTGGTTCTAGACTAATAATAATATTCCTTACTTTATTCATAGTCTCATCAATATTGGTACTCTTCTCAAACTCCATGGTTAAGCTCTTCATCATAAAGTTCATAGCTGCTTCTTTTACCTGTGGTAATTCTGATACCTTGCTTTCTATTTTACTAGCGCAGCTTGCGCAATCCAATCCCTCAATTATTAACTTTCTTGTATAATTTTTTAACATAATATCCCCCTCTTCTAAATCTTATATAGGCATACATATGAACAACCATTCATATGTATGCCTATATAATATCCTTTCTTTCGAAATATGTCAATGGGGTTTATTTATTAAGTTTGAATATCTTATATTTTTTAGTATAATTATGGTATAATGTTATAAAATCTATTAATATAGTTGTGGTATTTTAGGGGGATAATATGTCTTTATCACAGAAAAACAATCTTTTTGAGCTGAATGTAGATATTATGAATAAGTTTTTAAAGTTTAAAGAACTGGAGCTAAGTAGTCTTGAAGCTGAGATATCTCTTAAAGATCAACTTTACAAGAAGCTGTTTGACTTCTCACCCGATGCATTTGTAATATTTAATAATGATAATATAGTGTACTTTAATGATTCATTTTCCAAACTAGTGGGGGCTAGCGATGATAATAATTTGGTATTAGAAAAAATTACACAAGTTATTCATCCTGATTACATGAATATTGTTGAGGAGGCTTATAGTGATTTATTATCAAAAGATACAGATGTTAATATTGTAAACATAAAAATTCTATCTTTAAATAATATAATTAAAAGGGTTAGGGTTTCATCAAGTGTTACCTTTTTCGAGGATAACGTTTATATTTTTTCTTGCTTTCATGACTTATCTGAGCATTATAAACAGGAACGTCTGAGAGTAGAACTAGAAAATAACGTTGCAAGGGAGAAGTTTAAGGTGGAGTATTTTGCCAACATCTCACATGATATCAAAACTCCAATCAATGTTATTTATAGTTCTGTTCAGCTACTAGAGATGTACACACAGGATAAGGACTATAATAGGTTATTGGAGTATAACCGTGTTATCAAACAAAACTGTCTTCGCCTTCAAAAATTATTAAATGATGTGCTAGATATAACTAAAATCGATGCTAATCATTTTAAACCTAATCCTGAACCCTTCGATATTATATCTAGCATAGAAAATATTACACAATCTATTACATCATATATTGAACACAATAATGTATCTATAATTTTTGATACCAATGTTGAATTTAAATTGGTTGTTACTGATTACAATTTCATTGAAAGAATTATACTTAATCTAGTTTCTAATGCTATTAAATATAGTAAAACAGGTGGTAATGTTTGGGTTACCCTTCATGATGAGGGTAAGCATCTGATAATTAGTATTAAGGATGATGGTATCGGAATACCTAAGGATCAAATTCCCAAAATATTTAACAGATTTCATAAAACAAACCAAATTAATTCTAATGCAGTTAGTAGCAATGGTATTGGCTTATCACTGGTTAAATCTATGGTAGGCACCTTGGGTGGCACTATCTTTTGCCTTAGCACGGAAAATATAGGTTCTGAATTTGTTGTTATTTTACCTATGGAATCCTTGGAAACTTGTGATTATGGTTCCCATGAACACGCTGCCTCATTAGATTTAAACACTAAACTAAATATTGAACTATCTGATATTTAAACACAATTACTGGAGGATATAAATGTTTGAAAATAATAATATTGCAGATAACTTAATTGAATTTATCAATAATAGCCCGACTATGTTCCATACAACATCTGTGCTTATTGATAAACTGGAACAGAAGGGGTTTACACATTTGCCAGATAATACAAAGTGGAATATTAAAGAAGGTGGCAGTTACTATGTAACTAGTAACAACTCTGCATTAATTGCATTTGTTGTAAATACAAATAACCCTGAGGAAGATGGCTTTAAAATGATTGGTGCCCATACAGATGCACCAGGGTTTCGCCTTAAGCCTAACCCAGAGATGCAAAAAGAAAACTACCTTATATTAAACACTGAGGTTTATGGTGGGCCTATTTTAAGTACCTGGTTTGACCGCCCACTTTCTATTGCTGGGCGTGTATCATACTCTGGTGACCACATGTTAAGACCCAATCATGTATTAATTGATTTTAAAGAACCTATTGCTATTATCCCAAATTTAGCAATTCATATGAACCGAAGTGTTAATGAAGGTGTATCACTTAATAAACAAAAGGATACCCTGCCTATTATTAAAACTATCGATGGACAATTAGATAAGGATTATATCAAAAACATCATATGTAAACAGTCTGGCTTGTCTATCGATAAGGTTATGGATGCAGATTTATTCTTATATCCAACTGAAAAGGGTGCCCTGGTGGGTATGGATAAGGAATTTATCTCTGCTCCGCGTCTTGATGATTTAGCTATGGTATACTCTGGTATAGAGGCTTTATTAGAGGCCGAACATAAGAGTGGTATTAATATGATGATATGTTTTGATAATGAGGAGATTGGTAGTAGAACAAAACAAGGCGCTGACTCACCTTTCTTATCATCTACTATAGAACGTATTATGCTAGCTATGGGTAAGGGAAGTGAAGATTTATATAGGGCTATTTCAAGGTCGTTTTTAATCTCTGCTGATATGGCACACGCATACCATCCAAATTATCCTGAAAAACAAGACCCTACTAGCCCAGTTCTTCCTGGCAATGGTCCTGCTATTAAAGTTAATGCTAATCAGAGCTATACTACCGACAGTGATTCTGCTGTTGTTTTTGCAGATATTTGCAAAAAAGCTAATGTACCTTATCAAACTTTTGTTAATCGTTCTGATGAACGTGGTGGCTCAACAATTGGCCCTGTATCTGCAGCTCATCTTGCAGTTAGATCTCTTGATATAGGTGCCCCTATGCTAAGTATGCACTCATGTAGGGAGCTGATGGCTATTAAGGATGTAGAATACACATTACTTGCCTTTAAGGCATTTTATGAAATCTAGTATATATGAAAGGTGGAATTATTATGAACAAAACTAACTGTAAATTCAATAAAGAGGATTTTAAACAAGAGATTGTCGATCATGTTCGTAACTTTTCTCGTAAGGACCTAGCAGATGCAACACCACAAGAGCTTTACCAAGCTGTATCTTTTGCCGTACGCGATATCATTACTGAAAACTGGATTGCAACACACAGTGCCTATGATAAGAAGGACCCTAAAACTGTTTATTATCTTTCTATGGAATTCTTAACAGGTAGGGCACTTGGCAACAATATCCTTAACCTTACTTTAACTGATAAAATAAAAGAAGCTTTAAATGAATTAGACTTAGATATTAACCTATCACTAATTGAGGAGCAAGAGGCAGATGCTGGTCTTGGAAACGGTGGCCTTGGCCGATTAGCAGCCTGCTTTATGGAATCCCTTGCTACACTTCAATATCCTGCCTATGGTTGTGGTATTAGGTATAAATTTGGGATCTTTAAGCAAAAAATCCAAGATGGAAGGCAAATTGAGCTACCTGATGACTGGTTAAAACACGGCCATCCTTGGGAGGTTAAAAGGGCTGATCATACGGAAGAAATTAAATTCGGTGGTAATGTTAGGTCTTATAAAGATGATACTGGCCGCACAAAATACGTACACGAAAACTATCAATCTGTTCTTGCTATCCCATATGATATGCCTATTGTTGGTTATAATAACCGAACTGTAAATACACTACGACTTTGGGATGCTGAGGCTCCAGAAGAGTTTATCCTTCACTTTTTTGATGAGGGAGAATATTCCAAGGCAGTTGAGCAGCAGAACCTGGCTAAAACACTTACACATGTGCTATACCCCAACGATAATCACCATCAAGGTAAAGAACTACGTCTAAAACAACAATATTTCTTCGTATCTGCAACACTCCAAAGGGCTATGCGTAGAATTAAGAGGAAAAAAACAAGCATTTATCTACTACCTGAAAAGGTTGTTTTTCAGATGAATGATACACATCCATCATTAGTTGTTCCGGAACTTATGCGTATCCTACTAGATGATTTTGATTTATCCTGGGAAGATGCTTGGAGAATCACAACAAAATCATGTGCTTATACCAACCATACGACTTTACTTGAAGCCCTTGAGAAATGGCCAGTTGAACTCTTTAGACGCCTACTACCTCGTATTTATCAAATTGTTGAAGAGATTAATAGTAGATTCTGTGATGAGCTTAGGAATGAATGTATGTTTAGTGAAGAAAAAATACGTAAG
Source organism: uncultured Candidatus Epulonipiscium sp. (assembly GCA_964442565.1). Lineage (GTDB taxonomy): Bacteria > Bacillota > Clostridia > Lachnospirales > Cellulosilyticaceae > JAAYSX01. Next base: position 2,039 of record CAYUEJ010000077.1, on the reverse strand, counting down.
CTTTCAATTATACATGATGGCCAAATACGTATGGCAAACCTAGCAATTGTAGGTAGTTTCTCTGTTAATGGAGTTGCAGCACTACACTCAGAGATTTTAAAAACATCTGTACTTAGCCATTTTTCAGAAATTATGCCTGAAAAATTTAATAACAAGACTAACGGTATCACACCTAGGCGTTGGCTAGCACACTCTAACCCTGAGCTTGCAGACCTTATAACTGAAACTATCGGTGATAAGTGGATTACAGATTTACCTGAACTAGAAAAACTAAAGCCTTATGCAACTGATAAAGACTTTCAAGAAAAGTTTATGGATATCAAGTTCCATAATAAAGTTCGCCTAGCCGAATATATTCAACAAGAGCAAGGTGTTCATGTTAACCCTTATTCTATATTTGATGTGCAGGTTAAAAGATTACACGAATATAAGCGCCAACTACTCAATATTTTACATGTAATGATGATTTATAATGATATTCATCAAAATCCTGACATTGATATGACACCGCGCACATTTATCTTCGGTGCTAAGGCTGCACCTGGATACCGTAGGGCAAAATTAATTATTAAACTAATCAATAGCGTGGCAAACCTTGTAAATAATGACCCTGTTACTAGAAATAAACTATGTGTTGTATTTATTGAAAACTATAATGTATCTAGCGCTGAGATTATTATCCCTGCAACTGATGTTAGTGAACAAATCTCCACAGCTGGTAAGGAAGCATCCGGAACTGGTAATATGAAATTCATGCTTAACGGTGCTATAACTATCGGCACATTAGACGGGGCAAATGTAGAGATCGCCGAAGAACTAAACGATGAACATATATTCATCTTTGGACTCACTGCTCCAGAAGTTGCAGAATTAGTTGAGGATAACTCATATAACTCATGGGATATTTATAATGAAAATCCTTATATCAGAAGGGTCCTTGACCAATTGATAGATGGAACTATAGCTCCTAACGAACCTGGAATCTTCCAGGAGATATATGAGTCATTACTAAACCGTGCTGGTGGGCATATGGATGAATACTTTATCCTTAAGGATATGGAATCTTACTATAATACTCACCATTTAGTGGATGAATTATACAAACAGCCTGAAAAATGGGCAGAGGGTGTTATTATGAACACTGCTAGTAGTGGTAAGTTTAGCTCTGATCGTACAATTCAAGATTATATTGATGATATTTGGAATCTTGAGCAAATAATTATAGATTAAAATAATAATTAATAAAGTAACAAATTCACCTTGCTAGAATATAATGGGATTGAATATCCTATTATTCTAACGAGGTGAATTTATTTATGTATAATTATATAAGAAGCAATCCATTACCTAAAAAACCTGACTCCGATGCTACGTGCATCTATCCTGAAACCAACATACCACCTACTACCATGCCTCCCGTGCCTATGCCACCAGTACCCATGCCTATGCCTCCTTCTACTATGCCACCAGTACCTATGCCTATGACTCCTTCTACCATGCCATGCCATCAGTGTACCCAATGTATGCATTATAATAACTGTATGCAAGTCCCATCTATGCCTTGTTCTCCTTCATATAACAAGGTCCCTGATCCATATTGCGATATGTCTAAAAATAATGATGATATGGAAGTGGCATACCTTAAAAAAATGTATTCTCCCGTATGTCAGAAGATACAAAAATATGTTGAAGCTGAACTAAATCAATACGACCATGATCTAAGCCCTATTTATGAAATGTATCCTTCTACCGAAACCATTGATCACATGGCAAATTCTATCTACACTGATATGAAAGCAGCTATGCCTAGTCTAATTAAGGGGTTTGAATGTAATACTAATACTCGATCACCAATTGGTGGCTCTTTCTATACCCTAATCTACGCCCTCCTCCTTAACGAACTATATCGTAAGCGTATGAGGAGAAGGTTATATAGATAAGGGCCATACCCCGTATATGCTACCAAACGCTCATTGGCAAGCACGCTTGCAAGATTCGCTTATTGGTAGCATATACGGGGTATTAGTCCTAGGCTCCCC